>NZ_JAGQBV010000010.1:0-54050 GCF_024345815.1 Cyanobium sp. HWJ4-Hawea
ATTAGGAGCGGATCGCCGATCGCCTCCCCCACGACCATCTGGGGATTGAGGCAGGCCAGGGGGTCCTGGAACACCATCTGGATTTGCCGCCTGGCCTGGCGCCTGGCCTTGCCCCGCAGCTGGCCCAGGTCTTGGCCCTGCAGCTTGATCCGGCCGCCCCTTACCGGAGCCAGTTCCATTAGGGCCCGGCAGAGGGTGCTCTTGCCGCAACCGGAGGCCCCCACCAAGCCCACGGTTTCGCCGCGGTGCAGCTGCAGGCTCACCCCATCCACCGCCTTGAGCCAGTTTTGTTGCCAGGGGGCTGAGGGCAAGGGATGCCAGCAGCGCAGCGCCTCGATCTCCAGCAGCAGGGGGCTGGGCTCCTTTGGCCTGGCTTCGCCGCCTTCCCGGGCCCGGGCCTTGGCCACCAGCCGTTGGGTGAGGGGGAATTGGGGCGAACTGAGTAGTTGTTGGGAGGGCCCCTGCTCCACCAGCCGGCCCTGGTCCAGCACGGCGATTTGATCGCACCAGCGCCCCGCCAGGGCCAGGTCGTGGCTGATCAGCAGCAGGGCACTGCCGGCCTCCTCGCAGAGCTCCTTCAGGGCGGCCATCACCTGGGCCGCCACTGCCACATCAAGGCTGGTGGTGGGCTCATCGGCAATCACCAGGGCGGGCTCTAGGGCAATCGCCAGGGCAATCGCCAGGCGCTGGCGCATGCCCCCACTGAACTCATGGGGATAGCTGCCATAGCGCTTGGGGTTGATGCCCACCCTCTCGAGCAGGGCCTCGCTTTGGCGGCGCAGTTCGTCCCGGTGCCATTGGGGCCGATGGGCCCTGAGGGTGTCTCCCAGGTGGTCGCCAATGGTGAGGAGGGGGTTGAGCCGGGTCATCGGGTCCTGGAAGACCAGTCCCACCGCTTCCCCCCGCAGGGCCCGTAGGGCTGGGCCCCGCATTTGGCGCGGGTCGTGGCCGCCCAGCTCCAGTTGGCCCGTGCAGCTGCTGCCGGGGGGCAATAGCTGCAGCACGGCCCTGGCCACCGTGCTTTTGCCGCAGCCGGAGGGGCCCACCAGGGCCAACCGTTGGCCGGGCTCCAGCTGCAGGCTGAGGCCAGCCAAGGTGGCGCGCTCTGCCTGGGGGTAGCGCACCAGCAAGTTGTCAATTTGTAGAACTGGCCTCGCCATAAGCCCAGCTTGGAGCAGGCCCACTTGGATTAGGCCAGTTTGGATCCGCAGACCAGCACATCACTGTGTTTGTGGCGGCGACTACATACGATTACAATCAGTCCGTTGGTTGGGATGCTCAGGCCGGTTCCCGATTTGGAGCCAGCGGAGCTGGTGGCAGCCCCGCTGAAACGGCGCCTGATTCAGTCGCCCGCCGACTATGAAGTGGCCCTGCCCGAGTGGCTTCAGCGCTGCATCGAACATGTGCCGCCGGGTAGCGGCGAGAGTTGCCCCATCGATTCAGAAGCCCTGCTGGCAGCGGCTTTTGATTTCGCCTTCCAGCTGCATCAGGGCCAGTTTCGGGCCACTGGCGAGCCCTACATCATCCATCCCATTGCCGTTGCAGACCTGCTGCGCGACATCGGAGCCAGCGCCGGGGTGATTGCGGCGGGCTTCCTCCACGACGTGGTCGAGGACACCGGTGTCACCGCCGACGAAATTGAAGATCACTTCGGGGCGGAGGTCAGGGCCCTGGTCGAGGGCGTCACCAAGCTGGGCGGCATCCATTTCACCAACCACACCGAGGCCCAGGCCGAAAACCTGCGGCGCATGTTCCTGGCCATGGCCAGCGATATCCGGGTGGTGCTGGTGAAGCTGGCCGATCGCCTCCACAACATGCGCACCCTGGGGGCGCTCAAACCCGAAAAGCAGCTGCGCATCGCCCGGGAAACCCGGGAGATCTATGCCCCCTTGGCGAATCGCTTGGGCATTGGCCGGCTCAAGTGGGAGCTGGAGGATTTGGCCTTCAAGATCCTCGAGCCCGAGGCCTTTAGGGATGTGCAACAGCAGGTGGCCACCAAGCGCAGTGAGCGGGAAGAACGCCTAGGCGTCACCGTGCAATTGCTCAGGGATCGGCTGGCGGCAGTGGGCCTGGAGGGTGTGGATGTAAGTGGCAGGCCCAAGCACCTCTACGGCATCTGGAGCAAGATGCAGCGCCAGCAGAAGGCCTTCCACGAGATCTTCGATGTGGCGGCCCTGAGGATCATTTGCCCCAACCTTGAGGGCTGTTATCGGGCCTTGGCCGTGGTGCATGACACCTTCAGGCCGATCCCAGGCCGCTTCAAGGATTACATCGGTCTGCCCAAGCCCAACGGCTACCAGTCGCTGCACACCGCCGTGATTGGCCGGCACCGGCCGATTGAGGTGCAGATCCGCACCGCCGACATGCACCAGGTGGCCGAATACGGCATCGCCGCCCACTGGAAATACAAGGAGGGTGGCTCTCCAGCCGCCGCCGGCGACACCGAACGCTTCAACTGGCTGCGGCAGCTGGTGGATTGGCAAAAAGACGATGGGGGCACCGACAGCAGCGACTACCTCGCCTCGATCAAGGAGGACCTCTTCGATGAGGAGGTGTTTGTATTTACCCCCAATGGCGATGTGGTGGGCCTGCGCAAGGGATCAACGGCCGTGGACTTTGCCTACCGGATCCACTCCGAGATAGGCAACCACTGCCAGGGCGTGCGAATCAACGACCGGCTTTGCCCCCTCGCCACCCCCCTCCAGAACGGTGACTTTGTGCAGGTGTTGACCTCCAAGGCGGCCCATCCCAGCCTCGATTGGCTCAATTTTGTGGCCACACCCACGGCCCGTAATCGGATTCGCCACTGGTACAAACGCAGCCACCGTGACGAGAACATCAGCCGCGGCATGGAGATGTTGGAGCGGGAATTGGGCCGTGATGGCTTTGATGCCCTGCTCCATGGCGAGGCCATGGCCAAGGTGGCGAAGCGCTGCAACCTGGTGGCCAGCGAAGACCTCCTCGCCGCCCTCGGTTTTGGCGGGGTAACCCTGCACCAGGTGCTCAACCGCCTGCGCGAAGAGCTGCGCCTGGCCAGTGAGGCCTCGGCCCCTACCCCCAGCAATGAGGAGGTGGCTGCGGGCGTGGGTGCGGCCCATGGGGCCGGCCATCAGGAGTTCCACGTGCCCGGGGGCAGCGGCGGTGCCAGCCCGATTTTGGGCCTGGAGGGCCTCGACTACCGCCTGGGGGGCTGTTGCAGCGCCCTGCCGGGGGAGGCAATTCTTGGGGCGGTGGCCCTGGGCAACCACGGCATCACGATTCACCGCCAGGACTGCGCCAACCTCGTTTCCGTGCCGCCGGAAAGGCGCCTACCGGTTAATTGGAATCCGGCCGCCACGGCCCAGCACCGCCGCTATCCGGTCCAGCTGCGGATCGAGGTGCTTGATCGGGTTGGTGTCCTCAAGGACATCCTTACCCGCCTCTCCGATCACCGCATCAACGTCAGTGATGCCCGGGTGCGTACCAGCGCCGGTAAGCCGGCCCGCATCGATCTGCGGGTGGAGCTCGACAGTGCCAGCCAACTCAGCTCCACCATCAACCAGATCTCCTCGATGGCCGATGTGCTCGACATTTGCCGCAGTGGGATTGGCTGAGCCTTAGGCAACCGGCCGAGGGTGCCCGTCGCTACAGCGGCCTGGGGCCAAGGGGCCTACACCTGGGCCAATCCTTTCGGGAGCCCAGCCATGACCTCCGAGCAAGCCGCCGAACTGATCGACAACACCCTGGATCTGGTGCACCAGCGGCTCCAATCCCTCCAGGCCAGTTCGTTGGCGGGGGAGCAGCGGGCCCTGGCTGAGGAGTTCCGCGAATGGCGCCATCCGGAAGGCGGCCACATCGACCTGATGGTTTTCCCGGGTTTGCAGGGCAGCTAGAGCGGTTTTTGGCGGCGATGCGCCCACTCCAGCCATTGCCAGTAGAGCCAGCCCCCCAGCAGGGAGCTGGCCAGTCCCACGCCCAGCACTATCTGCAGGCCAAAGAACGGGTAGCAGCCGCAGAAAATTCCCGCCGCCAACCCTGGAGCTTTCTGCGCAAATGGCTGGCGCGGCGCTGAAATGGGGCCATGAATGTCAGCGAAACGATTGCCGCGATTGCCACTGCTGTGGCACCCGGGGAAGGCAGTGTGGCGATCGTAAGGATCTCCGGCCCCCAGGCGGAGGCGATCGGCCAGCGGCTATTTGCGGCGCCGGGCCAGCAGTTGTGGGAGAGCCATCGGGTGCTCTATGGCCATGTGCAGGATCCAGCCAGCGGTGAGCGGGTGGATGAGGCCCTGCTCCTGCTGATGCGGGCGCCCCGCAGTTTCACCCGCGAAACCGTGGTGGAACTCCATTGCCATGGCGGTGTGGTGGCGGTGCAGCGGGTATTGGAGTTGGTGCTGGCGGCCGGGGCGCGGCGGGCCCTGCCGGGGGAATTCAGCCAGCGGGCCTTCCTCAATGGCCGCCTCGACCTGACCCGGGCGGAGGCGATCAGCGAAATGGTTTGCTCCCGCAGCCGCCGGGCTGCCCAGTTGGCGATGGCGGGAATTGATGGCGGCCTGCAGCAGCAAATTTCAGCCCAGCGCGAACGCTTGCTGGATCAGCTAGCCGAATTGGAGGCCCGGGTGGATTTTGAGGAGGATCTGCCTCCCCTTGATGGGGCGGCGGTGGTGGCCGCCCTGGCGGAGGTGCGCTCGGAGTTGCTGGAGCTGGTGCAGCAGGCCCGCCAGGGGGAGCTGCTGCGCCAGGGGCTGCGGGTGGCGATTGTGGGCCGCCCAAATGTCGGTAAATCCAGCCTGCTCAACCTGCTCAGCCAGCGGGAGCGGGCAATCGTCACCGACCTACCCGGCACCACCCGCGATCTCCTCGAAAGTGAATTGGTGCTTGAGGGGGTCCCCCTCACCCTGCTGGACACCGCCGGGATCCGACCCACCAGCGACCGGGTTGAGCAACTCGGCATTGACCGCAGTCGCCAGGCCTTGGCTAGTGCCGATGCGGTGCTGCTGCTGTTTGATCTGCTGGAGGGCTGGACCGCCGCCGACCAGGAGCTGCTGGAGCAGGTGCCGGAGGCCGTGGCCCTAGTGGTGGCGGGCAACAAGCTGGACCAGTGGCAGGCCCATGGAAGCCCTGGGGCTGGCCAGCCAGCCAGGGCAGATGTGGTGTTCAGTGCCCTGACGGGCGAGGGGCGCGAAGCGTTGGTGACGGAGCTGTTGCGCCGCTGTGGGGCTGTGCCCCTGGAGGGCCTGCAGGTGGCCCTCAATGCCCGCCAGCGGGATCTGGCCGCCGCCGCCGCCGAAAGTTTGGTCCGCTCCCTGGAGGCGGCGGAGCAGCAGCTGCCCTGGGATTTCTGGACCATCGACCTGCGGGCAGCGGTGCGCAGCCTCGGGGAAATCACAGGAGAAGAGGTGAGTGAGGCGGTGCTGGATCGGGTCTTTTCCCGCTTCTGCATCGGTAAGTAGGGCCGCGGTGGGTATGGGGGCGTATTCGGGGCTATAAGGCGATTTGTAGTAGCCCCATGCCGCATGCTTGGCCTGATATTTCGCTCCCTAGTGGCTGCGGCCCTGCCCCTGCCCCTGGTCCTGCTGGTGGCGCCCCAGCTGGCGGTCTTGCCTGCCGGGGCGGCCGAGCTCAAGGCCCCTGGGCCCCAGAGCTGCCCCCTGCCCAAGCCAGGCCGCTATGTGCTGATGGGTGAGGGGCAAAAGGGGGTGCAGCCCCTGGCGGAATTGGCCCAGGAGCAATGGCTGCCCGGAGGCCGCATCGAGGGGGTGCGCTACAGCCGCCTTGGTCAAGGTTTTGAGGAGGAGACCTACGGCGCCACCTACAGCTCGATGCCCGGCTGTTGGCTGTCCATTAAGCCCGTAGGGCGCTCCAGCCGCCGGCCCCTCCAGGTGGCCCTCGATCGCACCGGCCGGCCCAAGGTGGCGATTGGCACCGAGGCGGGGGTGGTGTTTAGCGCCCAGTACGTGGAGCAGTCCGACGAGTCTTGTGGCTGGAAGCAATTGGATGGCCTGGTGATCAGCGTGCAGCGCGGCAATTCCCTGCAGGCCGGCCGCTGGCAGCCCAATGCGGTGATCCAGCGGGAGGTTTGGAACGGTGGCCAGGTGCGGGGCAAGGCCGTTTCTAGTTACGCCGGCAAGAGTGATGTGGTCGGCTACACCGGCACCATGGAGCTGGCGCCGAACTGCCTGGCCAAGGTGCGAGAGGTGGATGCGGCAGGCAGGGTTTACAACTATCGGGCGATTGTTTTGGCCTCCGGGCGGGGCTACTTCTATCTGCAGACCGACCCCACCGATCTCACCCTTGGTTACCTGGCCCGCCAGCGATGAGGGAGTTGTTTGGCCTTGAACCCCAGCTGCGCCAGTGGCTTGCCGAAGACCTGGGCCGCGGTGATCTCAGCGCAGCGGCCCTCAAGGGCTCCAGGGGCCAGGCCCATTGGCTAGCCAAGGCGGACGGCATCTTTTGTGGTGGCCCGCTGGTGGAGCGGCTGTTTGGGCTGCTGGATCCCCAGTTGCGGGTGCAGCTATTGGTGGCTGAGGGCCAGGCGGTGTGCGCCGGCACCTGTCTGTTGGAGTTGGAGGGGGATGGGCCGGCCCTGGTGGCTGGAGAGCGCACCGCCCTCAACCTGGCCATGCGTCTTTCCGGTATTGCCACCGCCACGGCCGCCCTGGTGCAGCAGCTGGAGGGCACGGGGGTGCGGCTGGTCGATACCCGCAAGACCACCCCGGGTTTACGACTGCTGGAAAAGTACGCCGTGCGCTGTGGCGGCGGCCTCAACCACCGCCTTGGCCTCGATGACGCGGCCATGCTCAAGGAAAACCACCTGGCTTGGGCTGCTGCTGGGGTGGGCCAGGCGATTGCCGCCGTGCGGGCGGCGGCCCCTTGGCCGACCCGGGTGATTGTGGAGGTGGAAACCGCTGCGGAGGCAGAGGCAGCCGTAGCCGCCGGGGCCGATGGGGTGCTCCTCGATGAATTCAGCCCCGAGTTGCTATCGGCCCTGGTGCCCCAGTTGCGGGCCCTAGCTGGCCAGCGCGGAGCTTCCGTGGTGCTGGAGGCCTCCGGCATTCAGCCGGAGCAACTGCGCTCCTACGCCGCCACCGGCATTGATTTGATCTCCACCAGTGCGCCGATCACCCGCAGCGCCTGGCTCGATATCAGCATGCGCTTCCAGGTTGGCCTAAATTCCTGAAAGTCCCTTTTCGGGCTTGGCACCTTGAATTTGATCAACCCTCGCCCCAGGCGCGCCCTGTTGCTGGCAGCGCTAACGGCCTTGCTTCCCCTAGGTACGGGTGGATGGGCGGCAGCCTCCGCTGAAACCGTGCTGGAGCAGGCCGCTAAAACCGGTGAGGTGCTGATGGTGGGTCCCACCAATACGCCGCCCCTGATCAGTGTTAGTGCCCAGGGTGAACCCCAGGGTTACGCCATAGATGTGGCTCGCCGCATCGATCGCGAGCTCCAATTGGCCCTTGGCAGCAAGGTGCAAATTCGCTTTGTGCCCACCGACAACGGCGCCGAGGCGGTGCAGGCAGTGAGCGGTGGCAGGGCCGGTTTGGCCTGTGGCGTGCCCTTCAGCTGGGAGATCGAGAAGCTTGTCGATTTCTCCCTGCCGATCGGCCTATCTGGCCTGAGGCTGCTCACCCGCAGCGGCACCCTGGATGGTTCGCCAGCTTCCTTGGCCGGCCGGCAGGTTGCGGTGGTTTACGGGTCCGTGGGGGCCAGGACCCTGGCGGGTCTGCAGCCGAAGGCCAAGGCAGTCACTTACCCCACCCTGCTGCAGGCCGTTACGGCCCTGGAGCAAAAAAAAGTTGATGGGGTCCTGGGCGACACCAACCTGCTCGCCGGGCTCCGCCAGCAGCGCAAACTGCCCGGCTTGAAACTGGTGCCCGATCAGCCCTACCTCAGCTACGGCCTGGGCTGCATCGTGCCGGAGAACAACTCCTCCCTGCTCAACGTGGTCAACGTGGCCATTGCCAAGCTGTTCCAGGGTTACCTAGAGGGTCGTCCGGATGCGGTCGCGACCGTCGATGCCTGGGTCGGCAAGCAGGGCGCCTTGGGGGTGCCCCCGGAGCGCATTCGCGTTTTCTTTGGCTCCGTGCTTCAGGGCCGTGAAGGCATCATTTTGGTGACGCCTTCCCCCGCAGCTACCCGCTGATCGCTGCTTTGCCGCCCCCGGGCGGCCCATTCCCCTCTGTTCAGTTTTTTCCTTTTCCCCTGGCGGCATCCGATGGCGACCTTCCCACGATCTGGCCTCTTCAGTTTTCTGTTGCTGTTGGCTGCCCTGGCCCCAGCCGGCGCCGGTGCCGTCACTACACCTTTGGAGGGCGATCCTGGATCGGTGGAGGCCAGGTTGCGGCGCATCTCAGCAGCCTTGAGGGAGCAGGCGCCTGAACAATCGGAAGCGACCACTGGCGAAGGCCAGCAGGCCGACGGCAGGTTGGCTTTCGTGTGGGGCAATGGTGGCGGCTTCCGCAATGGGGGCTTCCGCAATGGTGGTTTTGGTAATGGCGGCTTCGGCAACGGCGGCTGGGGTAACGGAGGTTTCGGTAATGGCGGCTGGGGGAATGGGGGCTTCGGCAACGGCGGCTTCTTGAACGGCCCGCTGCTGCGCCCCGGCGGCTTCGTCAACTTCTGGTGAGCTCAGCCGCCCCGCCCCCGGGCAATCCCGAGGGCTTTGGACCACTGCAGCTGCTGGTAATCCAGCCCACCCCCTACTGCAACCTCGATTGCGACTACTGCTATCTGCCTAACCGCAGTGATCGTCATCGGCTCCCCCTAGAACTTTTGGAGGCAGCCCTGGAGCGGGTCCTGGAGAGCCCCTACGTGGGCGGAGATTTCACGCTCCTGTGGCATGCGGGCGAGCCACTTACGGTGCCGATTTCCTTCTACGACGAGGCCACGGAGCGCATCCGTCGGGCGGAGCAGGCCTGGGCCGGTGGGCCCCTGCGCATTCACCAGTCGGTGCAGACCAACGCCACCTTGATCAACGACGCCTGGTGCGATTGCTTCGAGCGCAATGGCATCTCCGTTGGGGTCAGCATGGATGGGCCGGCCTTCCTCCACGACGTGCACCGGCGCACCCGCACCGGCCTGGGCACCCACGCCGCCAGCCTGCGGGGCATTGGCCATCTCCGGCGCCGCGGCATCCACTTCCAGGTGATCGCCGTGATTACGGAGGAGGCCCTGCGCTACCCCGATGAGCTGTTTGCCTTTTTTGTTGAAAACGGCATCACCGATGTGGCCTTCAACATGGAGGAGACGGAGGGCGAAAACCGGGTCTCGACCCTGAGCCGGCCCCATGCAGAGGAGGCCTATCAGGCTTTTCTGCGGCGCTTCTGGGAGCTCTGGCAGCAGCACCCCGAGAGCATGCGGGTGCGGGAGTTCGATGGCATCTGCAGCCTGGCCGCGGCTGACGCCCGGATGGAGCTCACCGACATGACCCATCCCTTCGCGATCGTGAATGTGGATGCCCGGGGGGCAATCTCCACCTTCGATCCGGAGCTGTTGGCGGTCGAAACCGACACCTATGGCGACTTCGTGCTCGGCAACGTGCTCAAGGACAGCCTCGTGTCGATCGCCGCTACGGCCAAGTTCCAGCGCATTCACCAGGACATGCGCTCCGGCCTCGCCCGCTGCCAGCAAGAGTGCCCCTACTTCGGCCTCTGTGGGGGTGGAGCCGGCAGCAACAAATACTGGGAGCACGGCACCTTCGACTGCGCCGAAACCCAGGCCTGCCGTTATCGGATCAAGCTCACGGCCGATGTGGTGCTCGATGGGTTGGAGCGGATGCTGGACATACCGGTCTGATTCGACTCTCGGCGAGGGATGATCAAAGTCCCCCTTCGCCGCTTCGGCCCTTTCCAGCCCCATGTTGCGCATCGCCCAGACCCTCGAAGCCCAGCTGCGGTCGGCGATGGAACGGGCCTTCCCGCAGGCGGCGGAGTCAGCCCTGGCGGCCGGCCGGCCCCTCGATCCCCAGCTAGCCCCGGCCAGTAAGCCGGAATTTGGCGATTTCCAGGCCAATGGGGCCCTGCCCCTGGCCAAGCCCCTGGCCCTGGCGCCCCGGGCCATCGCCCAGGCGATCGTGCTCCAGCTCGCCCTCGATCCCGCCTTTCTTGAGCTCTGCCTGGAGCCGGTGATTGCGGGCCCTGGCTTCATCAACCTCACCCTGCGGCCGGAGCTGTTGGCTGCTGAGGTGGCGCAGCGCCTCGGCGATCCGCGGCTGGGGGTGCCCAGTGTTGCGGAGGCCCCTGGGGCGGCAGCCCCGTCAGCCCCGGTGATTGTTGATTTTTCCAGCCCCAACATCGCCAAGGAGATGCATGTGGGGCACCTGCGCTCCACGATCATTGGCGACGCCTTGGCCAGGGTGCTGGAGTTCCGCGGCCATGCGGTTTTGCGCCTCAACCACGTGGGTGATTGGGGCACCCAGTTCGGCATGTTGATTACCCACCTGAAGCAGGTGGCACCCCAGGCCCTGGAAACCGCCGATGCGGTCGATTTGGGTGATCTGGTGGCCTTTTACCGCCAGGCCAAGGCCCGCTTCGACGAGGATGAACCCTTCCAGACCACCTCCAGGGAGGAGGTGGTCAAGCTGCAGGGCGGTGATCCGCTCAGCCGCCAGGCCTGGCAGTTGTTGTGTGAGCAGTCGCGCCGGGAATTCCAGAAGATCTACGACCAGCTCGACATCCGCCTCGATGAGCGGGGCGAATCCTTCTACAACCCCCATTTGCCGGCGGTGGTAAGTGATCTTGATGCCGCCGGTTTGCTGGTGGTAGACGATGGCGCCCGCTGCGTTTTTCTTGAAGGGGTGAGCGGCAAAGACGGCAAACCCCTGCCCGTGATCGTCCAGAAAAGTGATGGCGGCTTCAACTACGCCACCACCGATCTAGCGGCGATTCGCTATCGCTTTGGGGCCACTCCCCTGGGCGATGGCGCCGGCCGGGTTATTTACGTGACCGATGCCGGCCAGGCCAACCACTTCGCCGGGGTGTTTCAGGTGGCCCAGCGCGCCGGCTGGATCCCCGCCGGAAGCACCGTCGAACACGTGCCCTTTGGCCTGGTGCAGGGGGAAGACGGCAAGAAGCTCAAAACCCGTTCCGGCGACACCGTTCGCCTAAAAGACCTGCTTGATGGGGCGGTGGAGCGCTGCGAGGCCGACCTGCGCCGCAGGCTGGAGGAGGAGGGGCGCCAGGAAGAGGAGGCCTTCATCCAACACGCGGCCACCACCGTGGGCCTGGCGGCGGTGAAATACGCCGACCTCAGCACCAATCGCATCACCAACTACCAGTTCAGCTTTGAGCGGATGTTGGCCCTTTCGGGCAACACGGCCCCCTATTTGCTCTATGCGGTGGTGCGAATCGCAGGCATTGCCAGGAAGGGTGGCGATCTCGGGGGCGATGAGGGTGGCGAGGCGGTTAGCGATCTCAGCTTCAGCGAGCCCCAGGAGTGGGCCCTGGTCCGGCACCTATTGCAGTTCGATGCGGTGATCGCTGAGGTGGAGGAGGAGTTGCTGCCCAATCGCCTCTGCACCTATCTCTTTGAGCTCAGTCAGGTGTTCAACCGCTTTTACGACCAGGTGCCGGTGCTCAAGGCCGATCCCCAGGCGCGCCCATCCCGCCTGGCCCTCTGTCGCCTCACCGCAGACACCCTCAAGCTGGGCTTGGGCCTGCTGGGGATTCCCACCCTGGAGCGAATGTGATGGATTCCGAGGAGAAACCCAGGCCCCAGGCCCGCCCCGAGGTGGAGGCCCTGCAGGCCTACAGCGCTCCTTTAGAGGGGCGGCGGGGCTTGCTGCGGCTGGATTTCAATGAGAACACCCAGGGCCCGAGCCCCCAGGTGGTAGCGGCCATACGGGCCATTGCTGCCGACCAATACGCCATTTATCCCGAATACGACGGCCTGCGCGAGGCCCTGATCGCCAACCTGGCGGCTCAAGCCCTTGCCTCCCCCCTAAGCCCAGATCAGGTTGGTCTTTTTAACGGGGTAGATGCGGCCCTGCATGCCGTTTTCCATGCCTATGGCCGCCCGGGGGATCGCCTGCTCACCACCAGCCCCACCTTTGGCTACTACGGCCCCTGCGCCCAGATGCAGGGCATGGTGATCGAGGCCATTCCCTACCAACTGCCGGATTTTGGCTTCCCGCTGGGGCAGCTGCGATCGGCCTTGCTGGGTTCGGATCAACCCGGCTGGCAGCCACCGCGCATTCTGTTGATCTGCAATCCCAATAACCCCACCGGCACCCGACTGGCGCCGGAGCTGATCCTGGATTTGGCGGCGGCGGCCCCCCAGACCCTGGTGGTGGTGGATGAGCTCTACGAGGCCTTCACCGGCGACAGCGTGCTGCCCTGCGCCGATTTCAGGGCCACGCCGAACCTGCTGGTGCTGCGTTCCCTGGCCAAAACCGCTGGCTTGGCTGGTCTGCGCATGGGCTTTGCCCTTGGGGCACCCGCCGTGATCGATCGCATCGGCCGGGTAACGGGCCCCTACGACATCAACAGCTTTGCGGTCACGGCTGCCTTTGCCGCCCTGGCGGACCAGCCCTACACCGATGCCTACGTGGCGGAGGTTTGCAAGGCCAAGGCCTGGCTTGTGGGTCAGCTGAAGGCGGCTGGCGTGCGCCACCACTGCGCGGGGGGCAACTACCTACTTATCTGGCCCAAGCGCCCAGCTGAGGAGGTGGAGCGGTGTCTGCGGCAAGCCGGCATCCTGGTGCGCTCCATGGCCGGCAAGCCCCTGATCGATGGCTCCTTGAGGGTGAGCATCGGCACCTGCGGGCAGATGGAGCGTTTCTGGGCCAGCTACGCCGAAATCAACGCATCACATCAATAACGGTGGCATCGCCGAGCTTGCCGGGCAGGCTCAGCTGAGTTCCGGTGCGCTTCACCGGCGTGCCGGCCATCGCCTTCAGGAAGGGTTCCACGCTGGTTTGGTCGCAGCCTTTGGGGGTTTTGCCGCCCACGTATTGCACTGGGATCACAACCCTGGGCTGCAATTCACGCACCACTTCGGCGGCTTCGCTGCCGTCATAAACCTTGGCGCCACCGCCCACACCGATGATCAACACATCGGGGCGGCCCAGGATTACCCGATCCGCAGGGCTCAAGCGTGCCGCGGTGCCCCCCAGATGGGCAAAGTCCAACCCCCCCTGCTTCCAGCGCCACAGGGTCGACTGGCCAAAGCGCCTGCCCCCAACTCGGTCGTGGGCCCCGGAGATGCCTTCGATCTTCAGGCCCGCCACCCGATAGCTGCCGGGGTTGACCAAAAACTTGCCGCTGGCGACCTTGGCGCCCTCATCGAGGAGTTGGCTGCTGGCCAGGATCACATTGGCGCTTACCCGGGGTTCGCCCAGGCCCGCTGCGCAGCCCACGGCCTTGAAGGGATTCACCAAAACCCGGGCGCCACCACCCTGGATCAAGAGGGCGCTGTGGCCGTAGCTGGTAATGCTGACGCCGCCACCGGTGGCAGCTGGGCCGGCCAAGGCCAGGGGTGCGATCCCCAGAACTGCCGCAACCAGGGCGGGGCCAACAGGACGAGCCATCGAATTAAGGCGGCCGATTGCGGCACCACAGATGGCGCGAAACTAGCAGCGGCAGCCGGCTTGGCTAGCTACTGGCGAGGCTCAGGAAGTTGGCGAGCAGCCTGTGGCCCTCCTGGGTAAGCACGCTTTCGGGGTGGAATTGCACCCCTTGCAGGTGGCCAAAATCCCGGTGCTGCAGACCCATGATCGTGCCGTCTTCTAGCCAGGCGGTGATCTCCAGGCAATCCGGCAGGCTTTCGCGCTCCGCAATCAGGCTGTGGTAGCGGGTGGCCGTGAGCGGATTGGGCAGCCCGGCAAACACCCCCTGGCCCCGGTGGTGCACCGGTGAGGTTTTGCCGTGCATCAATTCCTTGGCCCTCACCACCTTGCCGCCGAAAACCTGGGCGATGGCTTGGTGGCCCAGGCACACTCCAAGGGTGGGGATGGTGGGGCTCAACTGGGCCAACACCTCCAGACAAACTCCGGATTGGTTGGGATCTCCCGGCCCCGGCGAAATCAGAATTGCCGCCGGTTGAAGGGCGCGAATTTGCTCCAGGCTGAGGGCGTCATTGCGCTCCACCCGTAATTCCGCCGCCAGCGGATGGTCGCTGGCCAATTCGCCCAGGTACTGCACCAGGTTGAAGGTGAAGCTGTCGTAGTTGTCGAGGACCAGAAACATCGGCGTCTAAAGGCCAAGCCGCAGCCAAAGGGGCGGCACCAGAAGCAGTAGGGCAATCATCAGCGAAGACAGTGATGCCACCAGCACTGCTGCTGCGGCGCAGTCCTTGGCAATGCGGGCCAGGGGATGGAATTGGCGGCCAATGGCCAGATCCACCACCGCTTCGGTGGCGGTGTTGAGCAGCTCCAGCACCAGCACGGCGGCCACGGTCAGCACCAACACGGCCAGGCGTTCCGGGCTCAGCCCCAGCCAGAGACCAAGGCTCAAAACCACCAGCCCGGTAATCACGTGGATGCGGAAATTGCGCTGGCTGGCAAAGCCGTAGGCCAGCCCCTGGGCGGCATAGCGAAAGCTGGCCGGGAGGTCGCCGGCCACTTTCCATGCCCCTACCCGCAGCCTGCGGCCGCGGCGGTGCACGTCTGGGGTAATTCCTGGGGTCACATTCGGCACCTTAACGCTGCCCATTTAGCTATCGCCTGCGATCAGCTTTTCCTGGCGCTCGAGCATCGCCGCCAGGCTCCCGTCGTCGGGATGGTCCCAGCCCAGCAGGTGCAACAGGCCGTGGCTGGCTAGGAAAAGCATTTCCCGCTCCAGGCTGTGGCCCTGTTCTGCCGCTTGGCGGGCGGCGGTTTCAAGGGAAATCACGATGTCTCCCAGTTCGAGCTCCTCGGCCCCTGGGCCCCCTGGCTCCGGTCGCGGCATCGCCCCAAGGGCATGGCCGCAGTCGTCTTGGCAGGAATCCTGGGCTGCGAAGGCCAGCACATCGGTGGGGCCACTTTTCTGGCGCCAGTCCTGGTTGAGTTCGGCGATGGCCGGATCGTCCACCAGGGTCAGCCCCAGGCAGTAGGCGCTCGCCTGCAGCGCTGTGGGCAGTTCAGCCGACAGTTGGCCCAGCCAGTCGCTGATTTTTTGGTGCCATTGGTCGGCGCCGGCCAGGGGATCGGCCCAGGGCCCCGCCGCCTTTGTAAGGGCAGGGCCCAGCACGGCCCCCAGCTCAAAGGCCAAATCCAAATCGGGCGGCAGGGGTGTGGACATCGCTGCTGGCGTTAGGCGACCGGAGGCAGGGTTGGGCGCCCCAGCCAGGCGATCAGCAACAGGAAGCCAGTGAGGCCAAGGGCTGTCAGGCCAAAGTGGAACAGGCTTTGGCGGCCCTTGCGCACCATGTTGCGCATCGCCAGCTTCACAAAGCTGGCAGGTGGTGCCGCTGGGGGCGGTACCGATGGCGGCGCTTTTATATCGCTGGGATCAGTCATCGTTGCTATTGGCCATATCCACACCCTGGCGCAACAGCGACTGGATGAACGGATCGAGATCCCCGTCCATCACGCCCTGCACATCGGTGGTTTCTTCGGCGGTGCGCAGATCCTTGACCATTTGGTACGGGTGGAAGACGTAGTTGCGGATCTGGTTGCCCCAGGCGGCTTCAACGATGTCGCCGCGGATATCGGCAATTTCGGCGGCCCGTTGTTCCTGGGCAATCACCATCAGCTTGGCCATCAAGAGGGCCATGGCCTTTTCCTTGTTTTGCAGTTGGGAGCGCTCCTGGGTGCAGCGCACCGCCAGGCCAGTGGGAATGTGCAGGATCCGCACTGCCGTTTCCACCTTGTTGACGTTTTGGCCACCGGCGCCGCCGGAGCGGGAGGTGGTGACCTCCAGGTCCTTGTCGGGGATATCGAGCTTGACGTCCTCGTCGAGCTTGGGCATCACCTCAACCCCCGCAAAGCTGGTCTGGCGCTTGTCGTTGGCGTTGAAGGGGGAGATGCGCACGAGCCGGTGGGTGCCCTTCTCATTGCGCAGGTAGCCATAGGCATAGCGCCCATCAACTTCCAAGGTGCAGCTCTTTATGCCCGCCTCTTCCCCTTCGGAGAGCTCCGCCACCGAAACCTTCATGCCATGGTCCTCGGACCAGCGGGTGTACATGCGCATCAGCATCAGGGCCCAATCCTGGGCATCGGTGCCGCCGGCGCCGGCGTTGATGTTGATTACGGCGCCCTCCTTGTCGTAGATGCCGCTGAGCAGCCGCTCCAGCTCCCAGCGATCTAGATCAGCTTTCAGTTGTTGGAGGGCTCCATTGGCCTCTTCCAGCAGGTCGGCATCGGGTTCCAGGTCGTAGAGCTCCAAGGTGGCCTGCCCATCGGCGATGGCGCCTCGCCAAGACCCCAGTTGCTGCAGCTGGGCCTTGACCTCATCCAGCTGGCGCATCTGCTTTTGGGCGGCCTGTTGGTCGTTCCAAAAGTCGGGCTGGGAGGCGAGTTGCTCCAGGTCCTGTTGGCGTGCTTTCAGGGCCGGTACGTCAAAGACAGTCCTGGGCATGGCCCAGGCGGTCAGTGAGCTCGGAGAGATCGCGTTTGAAATCGGTGAGATCGAGCACCGGTGCGGCTTGAACTGTGGCTTGACCGTACTCAATGGCATCCCAGGCCCGCTTCTACGATTGGCGCAGCCCGATTGGATCTGTTGAGATGGCCGCCACCGTTGAGATCTACACTTGGCGCTCCTGCCCGTTTTGCATACGGGCAAAGCAACTCCTGGATCGCAAGGGGGTGACCTACACCGAATTTGCCATCGATGGCGACGAAGCGGCCCGCACCGCCATGGCCGCTAAATCGGGGGGAAGGCGCAGCGTGCCCCAAACCTTCATCAATGGCGAGCATGTGGGCGGCTGCGACGATCTCCACGCCCTCGAGCGCAGCGGCCAACTCGATGCCCTCTTGGCGGCCTGATTCCCGTGAGCATTACTGCAGGGGCGGCTTCCCAGCTGTTTGTGATCGATCCGATTGCCCGGCTAAATCCCGCTAAGGATTCGAGTGTGGCCCTGATGCAGGCGGCCCAGCGGGCGGGCCAGCAGGTTTGGGTCTGCACGCTTGCCGATCTCTCCGCGGCTGAGAGTCCCGGCAAGCCAAGCGATGGCCATGGGGCCTGGGTGAGGGCCCAGCCGGTCAGCCTGGCGCCGATGGACCATGGCCCAGAAGGCTGGCGGGTGCCTGAACCCTGGTTTGAGCTCGACGAACCCCAGCTGTTGCCCCTAGACGCTTTCCCGTTTGTCTGGATGCGCAAGGACCCGCCGGTCGATGAGGCCTACCTCTATGGCACCCACCTGCTGGGCCTGGGTGAACGCCACGGGGTGCGGGTTCTGAACCGACCTGCCTCCCTGAGGGCCTGGAATGAGAAGCTCGGCGCCCTGCGCTGGAGCCACCTGATGGCCCCGTCTCTGGTCAGTAGCCAGGTGGAGCAACTCACAGTCTTTGCCGACCAGCACGGTGATGTGGTGCTTAAGCCCCTTGGCGGCCGGGCCGGCCAGGGGGTGGTGCGCTCCCATGGCGGCGCCCCTGGCCTGCGGGCCCTACTCGAACTGGTCACCGATCAGCAGCGGTTGCCGGTGATGGCCCAAGCCTTTTTGCCGGCGGTTAGTGCCGGTGACAAGCGCATTTTGCTGGTGGAAGGGGATCCCTTGGGGGCGGTTAATCGCCGGCCGATGGCCGGCGAATTCCGCAGCAACCTGGCCGTCGGTGGTGCCCCCGAAGCCACGGAGCTCACCGAAACGGAGCGCCAGATCTGCGCGGCCCTAGCCCCCGCCCTCAAGGCTGAGGGTCTGTTTTTTGTGGGCATCGACGTAATTGATGGCCGCCTGAGCGAAATCAACGTGACCAGCCCCACCGGGGTGCGCGAAGTTGAACGACTGGGCGGAATTCCCCTGGCCGATCAAACGATCGAGAGGTTGTTGGCAACCTGAGACTTGGCGGGAAGGTTGAGCTGTTGCTGCAAAACCCCCAGCTTCAGCGCCACCTCCTGCAGCTCCCGATCCACATCGGAGCCCTTCACCAGACCTGCTCCGGCGGTCAGCATCAACTGGCGGCCCCGCAGGGTGCCACTGCGAATGGCCACCCGCAGGTCGGCATCGCCGGAGCTGTCGATCCAGCCGATTGGGGCGGCGTAGTGGCCCCGTTCAAACGGTTCCAGGCTGCGCAGCCAGCCCATCGCTTCCCGGCGGGGCAGACCCGCCACCGCCGGGGTGGGGTGGAGTGCCGCCGCGAGGCTTAGGGGTTGGTGGCCCCGGCAATCGGCGGTGATGGGGGTGTGGAGGTGCACCAGGTGCCCGTGGCGGGCCAGGCGCGGATGGCGGGGCCGCCGGGGTTGGAGTCCAGCCTTGGCCAGCACGGCGGTGATCGTATCGACCACCAGCGCATGTTCATGGCGATCTTTGGTCGAGTTGAGCAGCTCGGAAGCTGCTTCCCCAACCGGAGTGGTGCCCGCCAGGGCATCGCTGCGCAGCCGGCCTTGGCGCACGGTGAGCAGCCGCTCGGGGGACGCCCCCAGCAGGGCCGCCCCACTTTTTTGCTGCCAGAGAAAACGGCAGCTGCCGCTTTGGTGTCGGCGCAGGGGGGCCAGCAGCTCCAGGGGATCGATTGCCTGATCCAGGTTCAATTCCTGGCGCACGGCTAGGACCAATTTCTGCAGATGGCCGCCATCAACCAATTGGAGGGCTTGATCCACGGCCGAGCGATAACCGGTTTCCCAGGCGGTGCGGCTTTGGATTTGGGCAGTGATCGGCGCCGGCTGCTCGGGCTCCAAGGCCATCAGGGCTAGGCGCTGCTCCCAGAGTTCTTCAGCCACGCTGCGGGCCGTGGTGCCGCCCCCCAGGGGTCTTTGCAGCCGTAGCCAGCCGTGCTGGCCATGGCGGCTGAGTTGCCAGCGGGGCAATACGGCCTGGACCCCGGCGATGGCCTCTGGCGTGCTCTCCAGGGGGGCCTCAAAGAAGCCAAAGGCCAGCAGCACCCTGGGCCGGGCCAGGGGCGGGCAGGTGGAGGGGGTGGCCAGGCGGCTCAGGCTGGCACTGGCAAAGCGTTGGGCCAGTTCGAAGCGGCGGGGCCCGCTCAGTTCGAGGCCGTTGCAGCGGCCACTCGCGGCAATACATAGCCCCGGGGCCCCATCCCAGAGGAAGCGGAAACCGTCGCTTGAATCCAGGTGGGGCAGCAGGGCCATGGGGTCTCCCCCGTTTAGGGGCACCGCCAAACTCAAGACGGCATCGTCCTCCAACTGGCCAGCCCGATCGGCTGCTACGGCCAGTAATTCGGCGAAGGAAGGGGCTTTTGAGGGGGTGGGCTGCACCAGCTGGGCCTGGGGCCGCATCGAAGGGCTGCTCAAATGTATGGGTCTTACCGTGATTGCCGCCTGTGGCGCCCATGCCAGAGCCCGAGGTCGTCGCAAGCCGTTACGCCAGGCGAGCCCTTTGGAAGGCCGCGATCAAGTGGCCGATGTATGCGGTGGCGGTGATGCCCGTGCTGCTGGCGGCGGGCTGGCGCCTGGGCCGCGGGGAGCTGGTCAGGCCAGACCAGCTGCTGCTGTTTTTGCTGGCGGCGGTGCTGCTGCTGGCCTGGGAAAACCTCGCCAACGACGTTTTTGATGCCGATACGGGCGTAGATGCCCAGGGCAAGCCCCATTCCGTGGTGAACCTCACCGGTCGGCGGGATCGGGTGGCGAGCCTGGCCAATGGCTGCCTGCTGCTGGGCTTGGCCCTGATGGCCCTGGTGGCCTGGCGCAGCACGCCGGCGGTGTTGGCCCTGGTGCTGGCCTGCTGCGGCCTGGGCTATCTGTACCAGGGGCCGCCCTTCCGTTTGAGTTACCGGGGCCTGGGCGAACCCCTCTGCTGGCTGGCCTTTGGTCCCCTGGCCACGGCGGCGGGCCTGCTGGCCCTTGGCCCAGCAGGGGCCAGAGCCATTCCCTGGAAGCAGGCGATTGAGTTGGGGGCTGGTCCGGCCCTGGCCACCACCTTGGTGCTTTTTTGCTCCCATTTCCACCAGGTGGAGGAGGACTCCGTCCATGGCAAGCGCTCGCCCGTGGTGCGGCTTGGCACTGCTAGGGCCGCCTCCCTGGTGCCCTGGTTCGTGGCCCTGGTCCTGGCGTTTGAGTGGGCTCCGGTTCTGGCGGGCCAATGGCCCCTAACTGCCCTATTCGGGGTGGTGGGCTTGCCGCCAGCGCGGGCCCTGATTGGCCTGTTGAGGGCCCACCACGCCCAACCCGAAAAGATTGGCGGCAGCAAGTTTTTGGCCCTGCGCTTCCAGGCGCTCAATGGGCTGGGGCTGGCCTTTGGCTTGGCGCTTGGCCCATGGCTGCTGCCCTAAGCCACCGCGAGGCATTGATCCACCAGCCCCTGCGCTTGGCCTGGAGGCCCTATGGCTTTGAACTGCCGGCGGTCCTGGTTACGGCCCATGGAGCGATCAAGAACCGCCGCGGCTGGCTGCTGCGCCTGGAGGCGGCCGATGGTCGCCTCGGCTGGGGCGAGCTTGTGGATTGGCAGCAGGGTTCCGCCCTGGCAAAAGCATTGCAGCAGTTGCCGGCCCTGCTCGATCGGGCCGCTCTGGAGGATTGGCTGACGGCTGGCCCTGCGCCCCTGGCCTTTGCCTTGGGATCGGCCCTGGCCGAACTCGATGGGGCAATTACGGAGTGGTTGGCGCCCCCTGCATCGGCCCACTTGTTGCCGGCGGGGCCAGTGGCTTTGGGGGCCCTCGAGACCCTCTTGGCCAGGGATTCTTTGCGGGATGGCGACCCTGGCCAAACGCGATTCACCGTGAAATGGAAGGTGGCGGCAGCCTCCCTGGAGACTGAGTTTGAGGTGTTGACATCGCTATTGGCATGCCTGCCGCCCTGGGCCAAGCTGCGCCTGGATGCCAATGGCGGCTGGGATCGCGCCAGCGCCGATCAATGGGCCAGTCGGCTGGGGGATGAACCCCGCTTGGAATGGCTTGAGCAGCCCCTGGCCCCCCACGACCAATCGGGCCTTGAGGCCCTGGCCCGGAGGCTGCCGGTCGCCCTTGATGAATCCCTGCGCCAGGGCCTCGCCTGGGCTGGCGATTGGCAGGGTTGGCAGGTGCGGCGCCCCTCCCTGGAAGGCGACCCCCGACCCCTATTGGCGGCTCTGCAGGCCGGCCAACCCCATTGGATGGTCAGCACGGCCCTTGAAACCGGCATCGGCCGCCGTTGGCTGCACCATCTGGCGGCTTTGCAAATCCAGGGCCCCACCCCCACGGCCCCGGGCCTGGCCCCGGGTTGGTGCCCGGAGGGCCCCCTATTTGCGACCGATCCCGAGCAGGTGTGGGAGGCGGCGGGATGAGGGATCTGGAGGAGGCTTGGCGCCAGGGAGAGCTGGTGCTCTTGGCCCCAGCCGAACAGCAGGATCTCTTGGCTGGCTCGCTTGAGCCCGACTGCTGGCAGGCCCTGGAGGAGCGCTGGGGACCCGGAGTGGTGGTGGCCAGCGGTGGCAGCAGCAGCATGGCCAGCGGTGGCCGCCGCTGGTGCCTCCAGCCCCTCAGCCATCTGGAGGCATCGGCCAGAGCTACGGCCAGCTGGTTGAACGATCAAGGCATCGATCCTGGTCGCTGTTGGCACTGGAATCCGCTGCCGCAGCACCATGTGAGCGGCCTATTGCCCCAGGTAAGGACGCGCCTCTGGGGTGCCCGCCATTGCCCCATCCCAGCGGCCCTCATGCGGAACCCGGGCCCTGCCCTGGCCCAGCTGCCCTGGAGCAAGGAGCATCCGGGCCTGATTTCCCTGGTGCCGACCCAATTGGCCAGGCTTTTGGCGGTGCCAGAGGCGGTGGACTGGTTGCGCCAGCTGGCGGTGATTTGGGTGGGCGGTGCTGCCCTTCCGGCCCAACTGGCAGCCGAGGCCCGCCGGCTGGAGTTGCCCCTGGCCCCTTGCTACGGCGCCACCGAAACGGCGGCGATGGTCTGTGCCCTGCCCCCGGCCCAATTCTTGGCCGGGGTTTGCGGTTGTGGCCTGCCCCTGGCGGATGTGCAGTTGCGGCTCGCTGCGGCTGACTCAGCGTTGGCGGGCTCGGCGGTGGAGGTCCAAAGCCCCCGATTGAGCCCCGGGTTTTTGATGGCCAACTCGGCCGGGCTGCAGCCGTTGCCGCTCACGGCCGATGGCTGGTGGCGCAGTGGCGACGCCGGAGCCATCACTGCCGCAGGCCTGGAGCTGGGGGGCCGCCTCGATGGGGCCATTAACAGCGGCGGCGAAACGGTGTTTCCGGAGCAACTAGAAGCCAGTCTCAAGGCCCTGGCCGCGGCGGCAGGCTTGCCCCTGGCGGAGTTGCTTTTGGTGGGCTTGCCGGAACCGGCCTGGGGTGAGCGGCTGGTGGCTCTAGTGCGGGCTGATGCTGGTGCAAGTGCCCGTGAAGGTGGCGGTGAAGGAGACGCAGCTAGTGAAGGCTGCGCAAGGTTGATTGGGGACCTGGCGCAGCTAACCCTGGCTTGGCCTGCCGCTGAGCGGCCGCGCCGCTGGCTCATTTGCCCCCAGTTGGCCCCCACGGCGGCGGGCAAATGGCAACGGGGCCATTGGCGCAGTTGGGCCGCCCAAAAACTGGAGGAGCTGGCTTAAAGGGACTGCTTGAGAAAAGCATGGCCAGCCCGGAGACAATCAACACCACCTGGCCCTAAGGGCCGGCGACAGTACTTGCTCATGGGCGCAGGGCATCCATATCCCATTGTTCTTGTGGGTTCCCTTGCAGTCCAGCTCTTTATCAGAAGGTGAATAGGGCATCGAATTGGTAGTAGTTGGGTTTGTCGAAGCCGTCGTGCTTGAGCATGCGGCGCAACTCCAAAATTTCCTGCCTTTGGGCCACGATGATTTGTTGGGCAAGGCGCCTGATGGTGTTGTTACTGCTCTTCCTGAGCGCATCGTGAGCCATTAAGAGAGCTCCGCCATGGTGAGCAATCATTCCTTCCAAAAACCAGTTGACCCGGTTTTCACGGGTGGGAGTTGAGCCCATTAACTGCATCGCCTGAATCTGAGCGGCGCCCATGGGGATCAGAGCATTTATTTCATTGGGGTTGCCATTAGGGCGCAGCACCACAGAAAACACCGGGGCTTCGGGATACCAGGCCTTGCGCCACTGACCCATCGACTTGATTTCGCGCGCCTGATCCCTCCAGATGCTGCTGGCCATGGCTCCAACACCAGGTGAGCCCACGTTGAACACGAACTCGGCCATGCGAAGGGCACCGGTGTGGTGCTGAACCATTGCATCGATCCAGCGCAGGTCGTAGGTGCTTCCCGATGGCCCCACGTCGTGGCTGTGGGCGCTGCTTTGATCAAGGGGTGGCGCGACAGTAGCTGGCGACCCCGTCATCTGGTGATGGTCATGATGATTGACCTGGGCGCGGGCGGTGGGGGTCTTGGCGGCAGCTGCTAGGAGGTTTATCAGGATCAGAAAGGTCAAGGCGCGGCGCATGGCGTAAGGGCACGAAGGACAGGATCCCTATTGTGATTGCTCCTGTTAGTGGAGAGTCAAGTGGCTGATGCAAAGCTCCTCAAGATCGGCGACGTCTCGGCGCGTTCTGGCCTTACGGTCAAGACCATTCGCTTTTATTGCGATGAAGGCTTGATCCATCCAGATAGCCGAAGTGACGGTGGCTATCGACTGTTTGACCCGAAGGTTTTTAAGGATCTATCCTTTATCCGTACACTCAGGGATTTGGACATTTCCTTGGCAGATGTGATGAAGATTTTGGAATCTCGGCGTTCAGGAATCTGCACTTGCACGTCTCTGCAAGGCACCATTCGTAGTAAGGCAGGTGAAATTGAGTACAAGATCACCGCACTTCGGGCAATTTCAATTGAGTTGATGTCCTTGCTCAACGATTGGCAAGACTGCGGCGGCCGTAAAACTTGACGACCTTCTGGTTGTCATCAAGGTCTAAGGGTCATAAATTGGGAACGGGGCCATTGGCGCAGTTGGGCCGCCCAAAAACTGGAGAAGCTGGCTTAAAGGGGCTGGATCGTCCCCAGGGTTGAGGCTTCCAGCCAGCGGTTGATCGGCTGCGGCAGGGAACAGCGCTGGCGGCTGGCGGCTTCGATGGCCAGGTGGCGCGTTAGGGCGCGGGCCGCCGCTTTCTCGCCGCTGCTGAAGCTGAACTGCACCTCAAAGCTGCCCGTATCCAGGCGCCTCGGCTCCAGGCGAATCGCCAGGGGGTCGCCACAGACCAGTGGTGCCAGGAAATCGGCGCTGCAATGAACTATCGGCAAGGCGACCGCTGGCATCCGGGCCTGGGTCGGGAAGATCTCCCCAGCCTTTAAGCCAAAACGCTCGAGGCTTTCCTCGTAGGCCTCGTGACACCAGCGCAGCAGCTGCTGAAAGTGCATCACCCCGGCACCGTCGGTGTCGCCAAAGCGCACGGTGCGGCATAGCAGCAGCCAGTCGGAGGGGGCCATGGGGGTCAGTGTGGCTGACTGAGAACGTTCAGTACACACACCTCACAACAGCTGTACAGACTGTACAGATTTTCTGAAAGTCGCTTGGCACCACCTTGGCGATGGTTTCCCTGCCACTTTCCCCTTGGGTTTGCTCCCCAATTTGTCCGTGGGGCTTGACAAATCCCTTGCACTTATTTGGCCCTTGTTTTGCCCATTCTTTGCGACCTCTAGGCTCAATGGCGACACTGATTTCGAGTGGGGAAATGGAAAAATAACGCTGAATAACAGCCAGTTCAGCGATCAACCGAGCCCATGATTACGTCGATAGAGCCAAGGATTGCCATGATGTCGGCGACCTTGTGGCCCTTGAGTATGTGGGGCAGGATTTGCAGGTTGTTGAAGTCGGCGGCGCGGATTTTGAAGCGCCATGGTGTTACATCGTCGTTGCCTTGAATGAACACGCCAATTTCACCCTTGCCCGATTCGAGCCTGGTATAGAGCTCGCCCGATGGAATCTTGAAGGTGGGTGCAACCTTTTTGGCCACGTATTGATAGTCGAAGTCAAACCATTCGCTGCCCTTTCCTTCTGTGAGGCGCTTTGATTCGAGATTTTCGGTGGGGCCGCCCGGAATCATGTTGCAGGCCTGGCGCACGATCTTGAGGGATTGGCGCATCTCCTGCACTCGAACCCGATAGCGGGCATAGCAATCGCCTTCGGTGGCCCAGGCCACGGACCAATCGAAGTCGTCGTAGCACTCGTAGTGATCAACTTTGCGTAGATCCCAGGGCACGCCAGAAGCCCGCAACATGGGGCCAGAAAGGCTCCAATTGATCGCCTGTTCTTTGGTAATAATTCCCAGGCCTTCGATGCGGCGGCGGAAGATTGGATTGTTGGTGATCAGTTTTTCGTATTCATCGATCTTTGGACCAAACCAATCACAAAAATCCAGGCATTTTTCCAGCCAGCCGTAGGGCAAATCTGCAGCTACGCCACCAATGCGGAAATAGTTGTTGTTGACCATCCGCTGGCCGGTGGCCGCTTCCCAGAGGTCGTAGATCATCTCCCGTTCTCGGAAGATGTAGAAAAATGGTGTCTGGGCGCCCACGTCTGCCAGGAATGGACCAAGCCAGAGCAGGTGGTTGGCAATGCGGTTCAGTTCCAGCATCAACACCCGGATGTAGCTGGCCCGCTTTGGCACCGGCACATCCGCCAGCCGCTCCGGGGCATTGACCACGATCGCCTCATAAAACATGCCGGCCGCGTAGTCCATGCGGCTCACGTAGGGCACAAACATGATGTTCGTGCGGTTCTCGGCGATCTTCTCCATGCCGCGGTGGAGATAGCCGATCACCGGCTCGCAATCCACCACGTCTTCGCCATCGAGGGTCACCACCAGCCTCAACACCCCGTGCATGGAGGGGTGGTGGGGCCCGAAGTTGACCACCATCGGCTCCGTGCGCGTCTCCAGTTGCGTCATGGGGCCGTGGCTTGCATTGCAATGGTGAGATCTTAGGAAGGAACTATCCATTGCTTGGATTTCCGCTGGCTGAGGTGTTCACCCACGTGCCGGTGCTGGCCCAGCCGGTGCTGAATTCCTTCGCGGAGTTGGGGCCCCTATTGGCCCAGAAGCCTGTTGGCAGCGGGGTTCTGGTGGATTGCACCCTCGGCGGCGGCGGCCACAGTGCCCTGTTGCTGGAGGCCCATCCCGGTCTGCGCGTGGTGGGGCTGGACCAGGACCCAAGCGCCCGCGCCGCCGCCGCCGAGCGCCTCGCCCCCTTTGGCGATCGGGTCAGTATCGTGGCCGCCAATTTTGCCGATTTTGTGCCCAGCGAGCCGGCCGTGGCGGTGCTGGCCGATCTGGGGGTGAGCAGTCCGCAGTTGGACGTGGCGGAGCGGGGCTTCAGTTTTCGGCTGGCCGGACCCCTCGACATGCGGATGAATCCCGAGGTCGGCGAAAGCGCTGGCGCCTTGATCGAACGGCTTGAGGAGGCTGAGCTGGCCGACCTGATCTATGCCTACGGCGAAGAGCGGCTGTCGCGGCGCATCGCCCGGCGGCTTAAGGAGCAGGTTCCGCAGGACACGGCCGAGCTGGCCTATCTAGTGGCCGGCTGTTACCCGCCCAAGGCGCGGCGGGGGCGGATCCATCCGGCGACGCGCACCTTTCAGGCCCTGCGCATCGCCGTAAACAACGAGCTGGGGGTGCTTGACCAGTTGCTCCAGGTTGCCCCTGATTGGCTGGTGCCCGGGGGGCTAGTTGGGGTGATCAGCTTCCACTCCCTCGAGGACAGGCGGGTCAAAACCGCTTTTAGCTCCGATGAACGCCTGCAGCGGGTCACCCGCAAACCAGAAACGGCCACGGAGGAGGAGCAAAGCTCCAACCCCCGCAGCCGTTCAGCGAAGTGGCGCGTGGCGCGCCGCCGTTAGTTAGCTCAGGTAGCTAGCTCAGGTAGTCAGCTCAGCAGGCCGGTTTGGTCTTCGGGGCCGAACAGCTGGCGATAGGCGGCAGTGGAAATACACAGCAGCACGGGCACCACCACCAAGAGGCCGCCGTAGCTGAAGAGACCGCCGATGGTGTTGATCACACCTTCAATGACGGCCAGCCACAGAACCATCCACCAGCTGGGGTTGACCATGTTGACCCCGAGGCCAATTGTCTTGGTGGGCTCAGAGGTTCCCAGTAGCGAGGTTTGAATCAGGAACTTCTGGGTGATACCCAGCCAGATCAGGAAGATCGTCAAGACGATCATTGGGATCACGCTGAGGACTGTGTTGACCTTGCCCAGGCCAGTGCCGATCAGGGCGGCGATGGCCACGGCCACGCCCACCAGGATTGCCAGCAGGACGGCTGAACCCAGCAAGCGGGCGCTGGCGGGGCGGTCCCAGCGGGTGAAGTCGGCGAAGCTGGGCTTACGGCCCTCAAGGCAGATCCAGGCACCGCGGGTGAGGCCCACGAAGGTCCAAAGGGCGACGATCACATGGCCGATCACGCCCACGATCAGGGCCATCCAGGCGCCGACGGGGTGCAGCACCATCAGTTCACGCACTTCGGCCAGGCGGGCACCACCTGCGGCCGCAACGGCCACAAAGGGCAGCATGATTAGGCCCGAGAGGATCTGAAACAGAAGGAAACTCCAGGGGGCCCGGCAAAAGGCCTGCCAGCCATCTTCAACGGCTCGCAGAACCTGGATTTTGTTGGTGCCAGGTGTTGGCAATCCCATAGTTAAAAGAGGGGGTTTTGCAAAAAGTAGCGATTGAGTCGGACCTTGCCCAGCTTCTGTGATTTATCGAAGGCTTCTAATCGCTTCGGCCACCGCGACCGCGGCGCAGCTGATCTCTGCAGCTGTGGTGTGACGGCCCAGGCCAAATCGGATCGAGGCGCCGGCCTCTTGGCGGCTGCGGCCCAGGGCGGCGAGCACATGGGAGGGGCTGCCCTGGCTGCAGGCGGAGCCGCTGCTGACGGCGATCTTCCTGCGCAGAAGTTGGTGCAGGCGGGCGCCATCAACGCCCCCCACGCTCAGGTTGAGGTTGTGGGGTAGGCGAGCTGCCAGGTCGCCGTTGAGTTTTAGGTCGCCCAATGGCTCCAGCTGCCGCCAGAGTTGGTCGCGTAGCTCCCCCAGCCGCTCGCTTCGCAGTTGCTGGTCGGCTAGGGCCAACTGCAGGGCCTTGGCCAAACCCACGATCAGGGGCACCGGCAGGGAGCCGGCCCGCAACCCCTGCTCCTGGCCGCCGCCGTGGAGCTGGGCCGCCAGCCGAATCCCAGGCTTTACGACCAGGGCGCCAATGCCCTTTGGGCCGTAGAGCTTGTGGCCGCTGATGCTCAGCAGATTTACGCCCAGGTCAGCCGGTTGCAGGGGAATGTGCCCCACTGCCTGGGCGCCATCGCAATGGAGGTGGATTGTTTTTTGATGGTTGCTTTCGGCTTGATGGCAAAGGGCGGCTTGATGGCAAAGGGCGGCTTGATGGCAAAGGGCGGCGATCTCGGCCATTGGCTGCAGCACCCCGATTTCGTTGTTGGCGGCCATCACGCTCACCAGCAGGGTGTCGGGCCTGAGGGCGGCCGCCAGTTCTTCGAGATTTATTAGTCCGTTGGGAAGCACCGCCAGCTCGGTCAGCTCGAAGCCATGGCGGGCCAGGTAGCGCAGGGGATCGAGCACGGCCCGATGTTCGGTGGCCAGTGTGACCAGATGGCGTCGCTGGCCCCCTGCTTCGATTTCAGCCTCGGCTAGGCCCTTGAGGGCCAGGTTGTTGGCTTCGGTGGCGCCGCTGGTAAAAATCACCGACTCCGGCTGCACACCCAGATCAGCGGCGATCTGGCTGCGGGCGTTCTGCACTGCGGCGGCCGCCAGCAGCCCAGGCTGATAGTTGCGACTGGCAGGGTTGGCGAATTGTTCAGTCCACCAGGGGGCCATGGCTTCCACCACGGCGGGATCGCAGGGGGTTGTGGCGTGGTGGTCGAGGTACGCGAGCATGGCCCCATGCTGACAACTCTTCAAAAATCCCTCAAGCAGTCCCTGTTTGGCCTGGCTGTTCTGCCCGGGGTGCTCTTGTCGGCTGAGGCTAAAGAAGCAATTAAGAGCAATCCCGCCGAGGCCAGGCCCCCAGGACTCCTGGTGATCCTGGAGAGGCCAGTGCCCTACGGCAGCCACCTAATGGGGGTTTACGCCCTCAAGGCCGATCCCCACAGACCTGGCCTATGGCAGATCAAGCTTTGGGATGAGCTGCCCAACGAGATGAAGGTGATCAGCGAGACGGTGCGCTGCAGCCCAGAGGCACCGATGCGGGTGACCAGTAATGGCAGCAATTTGTTGGTGCGGGAGCTGAATCCCGGCGGCCAGATCCATCCCGGCAACCGAATCGACCATCTGATCTGGTGGGCCACTTGCTACCCCCAGCAAGCAGGTAAGGACCCAGCCACCTTGGGCCCCTTGGCCCGCAGCTTGGGCTACAGCGGCGCACTACGGGAATCCGAGCAGGTTTTGCCTGGACGCGGCAACTGACAGCCCCCACACTTACGGCCATGAACCCAGAATCCCCAGCACCAGAATCCACTTCTCCAGAATTGCCGGCGCCTGAGACGCCAGCTCCCCCAGCCCGGATCCTGCTGGTGGACGACGAACCGGGGCTGCGCACGGCGGTTAAGGCCTACCTCGAGGACGAGGGGTTTTCGGTGACAACCGCCAACGATGGCGAGGAGGGTTGGACCCAGGCCCAGGAGCTGTTGCCGGACGTGGTCATCACCGACGTGATGATGCCCCGCTGTGATGGCTACGGATTGCTGAAGCGGCTGCGGGCCGATGAACGGCTGGGGGGCACGCCGGTGATCTTCCTGACAGCCAAAGGCATGACGGCTGACCGCATTTCCGGATTCCAGGCTGGCGCCGACGACTACATCCCCAAGCCGTTCGACCCCGATGAGCTGGTCGCCCGGGTGCGCAATGCGGTGCAAAGGCAGGATCGCTTGCTGGCGGAGGCGGCCCGCTTTGCCGATGCCGATATCGGCCAGATGGCTAAACAGATCACCGAGATTCGATCCTTGCTGGCCACGGGCGGCAGTAAGAGGGCGATCGAAGCGGTGAACCACGTGTTCACTCCCCGGGAAGCCTCGGTGCTGCAGCTGGTGGCTGAGGGAATGATGAACAAGGAAATAGCCCGGCGCCTAGAAACCTCCATCCGCAACGTGGAGAAGTATGTGAGCCGCCTGTTCATCAAAACGGGTACGGCCAGCCGCACCGAGCTGGTCCGCTATGCCCTCGAGCACGGCCTTGTGGAGTGATTAAGCCTTGTGGAGTGAAAAGTGCTTGTGGGGTGAGTTAAACCGCGGCCACGCCTACCGCGATCGCGTTGCTCTCCAACATTCTGGTCAATTGACCAGTTTCTTTTACGCATCCCGCTACCCCCATTCCAGTGCGCTGGTGTGGCTGGAGCGGCTCGCCGCCGGTGAGATCTGCCTAAACGGCCAGCAACTCCGGGCCGATGGTCCCCTCGCAGCCGGAGATCAACTGGTCTGGCATCGGCCCCCCTGGCAAGAGCCCGCCGTACCGGTGCTGCCGGGCCCCCTGTTCGACGACGGCGACCTATTGGTGTTCGATAAGCCCAGCGGGCTGCCGGTGCTGCCGGCCGGGGGGTTCCTGGAGCACACGCTCCTGGCCCAGCTGCAGGCGCGCTGGCCCCCGGCCCGGCCCGTGCACCGCCTGGGCCGCCACACTTCCGGTTTGTTGGTCTGCGCCCGCCAAAGCAGCACCCGCGCCTGGCTCAGTGCCCAGCTCCGCGACAGCACCGCCGCCAGTCCAGAAGCATCACTAGCTGCATCGCCAAGCTCATCGCCAGCCCGGTGCCAGAAGACCTACCGAGCCCTCACTGCCCCCCTGCCTCCTGATTGGTCGGTGGCCGAAAGCCGCCCCCTCACCACGCCCATAGGCCGCAGGCCCCATCCCCTGTTGGGTGAGATTTGGTGTGCCGTTCCCCCCTCCAACCCCTCCAACTCCCTAGACCCCACAGCCTTGCCGGCCCACAGCCAGCTCACCTTGCTTGAACGCCGCCAGGGGGCGTGCCTGGTGGAGGTGGTGATTGCCAGCGGCCGGCCCCACCAAATCCGCATCCATGCCGCCGCCGCCGGGGCGCCCCTATGGGGGGATCCGCTCTACCTGGCTGGTGGGTTGGCCCGCCCCGATGCCCTGCCCGGCGACGGCGGCTACCAGCTCCATGCCCATCGCCTCCAATTGGCCCGGCCCGACGGAGCGTTGTTGAAGCTGGAAGCTCCCCTGCCCACCTCTCTGCTTACTGGCCCTGGCCACGGGCCTGATCAGCTAGTTGCGCTCGAAGGCGATCAACCTTGAAAAGTAGAAGGGGGCCTTGTTGAGGCTGCGGCGCAAGGGTTTGAAGCCGGCCTCCGCAGCGGCGGCCAGGATTCCCTTCTCCCTGAGGGTGTAGGCCCGGGTTGCCTTGCTGGGGCCTGGAAATAGTTCGCCGATTTTTTTAAGCGCCGCCAGCAATGGGGTGTAGGGGGCAAAGCTGACGATCAGGTGCTTTTCGGCCATTGAGGCCAGATGGCGCACCATGGCTTCGGCCGGTTGCTGGGGGTAGTGGATGAACACATCCAGGCAGATCACGGTGTCGTAGCTGCCGCTGAGGCCCTCCAGATCAGAGGCGATCACACTGAGCTGCTGGGGGCTAATACCGGCGGCTTCGGCCCGGCGCGAGGCTTCCTTTGCCATCGCCTCAGACAGGTCTGAGGCGGCGATCGAACCGGCCCCCAGTTGGGCTAAGGGCAGGCTGAGGCTGCCTACGCCGCAACCGGCATCACAGAAGCTGCGGCCCGCCAAATCACCCTGCTCCTGTAGCCAGGCCAGCACGTTGTCGACGGTCTTTTGGTGGCCGATGCGGATGTTGCGCTGCACCCGGTTGACATCGTCAGATGTGCTGTAGATGCGGTTCCAGCGGTCAAAACCCGTGCTCTCGAAATACCCCTTCACCACCTCCTTCTCGGCAGCTTGTTCGGCTTGGGTGCTCATGGGTGATGGGGGCATTGACTGCAGACTGGGGGCGGGATCAGAAGGATTGGATCCTAAGTAGCTGGTCCCTAAGGGGCTGATTTTTGGGCGGCCGCAGCGCGCTGCCAGTTGAGGCCCGAACTGTCTTGGTGCCAGCGCAGGGTTTCCGTAATGGGGATCCCCAAAAGCATTTCAGCCGCTGGGCGGTGATCGCCAAGCACCTGCCGAGGAGTCAGGGTGGCAGCGGCAATCGCCTGGCCAGCTGGGCAGCCCCACCCAACCAGGCGCCGCGCTCCCTCCAGCAGGGGCAGGGTCACCCCGGCCAGGGTGCCATCGGCCAGGCGGCAGGTGCCCTTGTGCACCAGCAAAACCCTTTCATCCCAGCGGTGTTCGCCATCGGCTAACCCATAGGGGGCCAGGGCGTCGCTCACCAACACCAGCCGGCCCGGCGCCAGTCGCTGCAGCAACAGCGCCATGGAGGGAGCCACGTGCACCCCATCGGCGATCAGCCCCAGGGCCACGTCGTCCCGCAGGCAGGCTGCGGCCACCGGGCCCGGTGCCCGGCGGTGCATGTCGGCCATGGCATTAAGGGCGTGGGTCACCATGCCAACCCCTGCAGCAAAGGCCGCCTCGGCCTGGCTTTCGTTGGCGGCGCTGTGGCCCAGGCTCACCACGATGCCCTGGGATCTGAGGGCATCGATCAGTTCGGCGGCACCGGCCAGCTCTGGCGCCAGGGTGACCAGGTCAATGTCGGCTTCAAATCCCCCAATCCGCTCCGCCAGGGCCTCCAGGCTTGGGGCACATAGGTGAGCTTCCGGGTGGGCGCCCCGGCGGCTGGGCTCCAGAAAGGGCCCTTCCAGGTGGGCCCCCAGCAGCTGACACCGGCCCGGCCGGTGGCGCTCTCGGGCTTCGGCAAGCACCGCCAGGGCCTGGCGCAGGGGGGGCACGGCGCAGGTCACCAGGGTGGGGCAGATCGCTTCCACCCCATCGGCCCAAAGGGTTTCCAGCAGCTCCTCGAGGCGGGGCAGATCGGCTTGGGTTAGCTCGGGAAAGGCCAGGCCAAGGCCGCCGTTTATTTGTAGATCCACCCCGGCTGGACTGAGCCAGTCGCCGCTCCAATCGATCCCAGCTGCCACGCTGCCCGCTGGCAGGGGTTCCACGGCCGAAATCATGCCTGCGGCATCGATTCCCACCCGCCAGAGCTGCTGGGCCCCATGGCTACAGCGCTTGGCCTGGGGCAAACGCACGTTGGTTAACCAGCGCATGGATGGCTCCTATGGGGCGAGCGGGGGAGAATGGAATTCTTGCTGGCCCCAGCTCCCCATGGTTGCCCCTGCTAAGGCCCCTTCCGGAATTGCCCCTGCTGAGTGCCTGGTGGCGGTTGTGATGGGCAGTGATTCCGATCTGCCCACCATGCAGCCGGCTGTGGAGATCTTGGAACGTTTTGGGGTGGCAGCTGAGGTGCGGGTGCTCTCTGCCCACCGCACGCCCTTGGAAATGGTCGAATTTGCCCAGCAGGCTGCCGGCCGCGGCCTCAAGGTGGTTATTGCCGGTGCCGGGGGCGCCGCCCACCTGCCCGGGATGGTGGCTTCGCTCACAACCCTGCCGGTGATTGGCGTGCCAGTGCAGAGCAGGGCCCTTTCCGGGGTGGATTCGCTGCACTCAATCGTGCAAATGCCGGCTGGCATCCCCGTGGCCACCGTGGCCATCGGCAATGGCACCAATGCGGGCCTGTTGGCGGTGCAGATTTTGGCCACCGCCAGGCCAGAGCTTGCCGCCGCCCTCACTGCCTACCGCGCCGATCTCCATGGCCAGGTGCGCGCCAAGGACAGCCGACTGCAGCAGCTCGGCAGCCACAGCTACCTGGAGCAGATGAACTGATGCTTGAACGGCTTGTTCTACCCCCCTGGCTGAAGGTCGGCCTGGCCCTGCCCCTGCTGGTGCTCAACCTGTGGGTGCTGCGCCAGTTGTTGTTGCCCTTGGCGCCCTTCCCCGCGCTGTTTTTGGGTGCGGCATTGATTGCCTTTCTGCTGGACATACCCAGTCGCTGGCTGCAGGGTCGGGGCTTCCCCAAGCTGCTGGCCATTGGCCTGGTGCTGGGCGTGAGCCTGGGGCTGCTGGCCCTGGCGGCGGTGTGGCTGGTGCCCCGGCTCGTTGAGCAACTGGGCGAGCTGCTCAATGCTTTGCCCGGTTGGCTTTCAGAGGGCGAACTGCTGCTGCAGAAGCTGCAGGCCTGGTCTGCCTCCCGCGGATTGCCCACCGATTTCGGGGACATCAGCAGTGACCTGCTCACGCGCACAAGCCAGGTGGCGAGCCAGGTGAGCCAGCGCCTGCTGGGTCTTTTGGGGGCCACGGTGGGGATCACGGTCAACACCTTGATCGTGGTGGTGCTGGCTATTTTTCTGCTGCTGGGGGGCGAGTCGATCGCCACTGGCCTGGCCCAATGGTTGCCCCCTGGCGCAAGGCAGTTGGCGGTTGGCACCTTGAGCCGCACCTTCCGGGGCTATTTCGCCGGCCAGGTGCTGTTGGCCCTGATCCTCAGCGGCGCCCAAATCCTGGTGTTCACCCTGTTGGGCATTCCCTACGGCGTTTTGTTTGCTGTGGCGATTGGCTTCACCACCCTGGTGCCCTATGCCAGCGCGGTCACGATCGTGGCAGTGAGTGTGCTTTTGGCCCTTGAGGATCCGCGCACGGGCCTGGAGGTGCTGGTGGCGGCGATCAGCGTGGGCCAGGTGGTGGACCAGGTGATCCAACCCCGGCTGATGGGCAGCATCGTGGGACTGCAGCCCGCCTGGCTTTTGATCAGCCTGCCGTTGGGGGCCAGGCTGGGCAGCCTGTTGGGGCTGGGGGAGCTCCTCGGGTTGCTGTTGGCGGTGCCGGTGGCCAGCTGCACCAAAACCTTCCTGGATGCCTGGGGCAACCAGCTCAGGCGGGAGTGATTCCTTGGGCTACGAGGTGGGAGATCACCTGGGCCACGCATTCCTCCAGGTTTTGGCTGCCCGTGGCAATGCTCAGCTCGGGCTGTTCGGGGGCCTCGTAGGGGCTGGAAATACCGGTGAATTCCTTGATTTCGCCGGCGCGGGCCTTGGCGTAGAGCCCCTTGGTGTCGCGCTGCTCGCATACCCCCAGGTCGGCGGCGCAGTGGATTTCGATGAAATCTCCCTCGGCCACCAGGGCGCGGGCCCTGTCGCGATCGGCCCTAAAGGGCGACACAAACGCCGTAAGCACCACCACGCCCGCATCCAAAAACAGCTTGCTCACTTCGCCGATGCGGCGGATGTTCTCTTCTCGGTCGGCATCGGAGAAGCCCAGGTCTTTGCAGAGGCCGTGGCGGATGTTGTCGCCATCGAGCACGTAGCAGGCCAGACCCCGTTCAAATAGGGCTGAATTGACTGCATTGGCCAGGGTGCTTTTGCCGGAGCCACTCAGGCCGGTGAACCAAAGGATGGCGCTGCGGTTGCCCCGGCGCTCGGCCAGGCTTTGGCGATCCACTGAGGTGTGGTGCCAGGCGATGTTGGTGGAGGCACCCTGGTTGCTGAGCTCGCCGTAGGGGCTCTTGGTCATGGCTGCTGCTGCGGGTGAGTTCGTGGCCGGCATTCTTGCTGGTGGCTCAGCCGCCGGCCTGCTTGGGCCGGTAGCCCGCCTGCTCCAGGGTGTTAAGGGCCAGGGCCACTTGGTCGCCCTGCAATTCGATCAGGTTGTCTTTGAGGGTGCCGCCGGTACCGGCGCTGGCCTTGAGCTGTTTGAGCAGGGTTTTGAGTTCCGCCTCTGGGGCCTCCAGGCCGCTGATGGCTGTCACCAGCTTTCCGCCCTTGCCGGTTTTGGTGCGCTGCACCCGAACCCGCTGCTGGTTTTTGGGCAGCCCGCCGCCAGCCTCGCCAGCCGTGGGCCGTTTCAGGCTCTCGGCATTGCTGAATTCCTGCCAGCCGCCCTTGGTCATGGCCTTGGTCTGTGTTCTCAAGTTCTTACCCTTACATCACAACGCACCGCAGCCGGTGACCAGCACCTTCCCCTTGACTTCCGTTGATCCGGCAGCCCTGGCCCTGGATGCCCGGCCCAACAGCCTCGGCCGCTATGGCCAGTTCGGCGGCCAATACGTGCCCGAAACCCTGATCCCGGCCCTGGGGGAGCTGGAGCAGGCCGCTGCGGAAGCCTGGAAGGATCCGGCCTTCACCGACCGCCTCAACCACCTGCTGCGCACCTATGTGGGGCGCCCCAATCCCCTCTATGAGGCGGAAAGGCTCACCGAGCATTACCGCCGCGCCGAGGGCGGGCCAAGGATCTGGCTGAAACGGGAAGACCTCAACCACACTGGTGCCCACAAGATCAACAACGCCCTGGGCCAGGCGCTGTTGGCCCTGCGCATGGGCAAAAAACGGATCATTGCCGAAACCGGTGCCGGCCAGCACGGCGTTGCCACAGCGACGGTCTGCGCCCGCTTCGGCCTGGATTGCGTCATTTACATGGGCGCCGAAGACATGCGCCGCCAGGCCCTGAACGTGTTCCGCATGCGCCTGCTGGGGGCCAGGGTGCAACCGGTGACCGCCGGCACCGCCACCCTCAAGGACGCCACCAGCGAAGCGATCCGCGACTGGGTGACCAACGTGGAGAGCACCCACTACATCCTCGGTTCGGTGGCCGGCCCCCATCCCTTCCCGATGCTGGTGCGCGATTTCCATGCCGTGATCGGCGAGGAAACCAAGCGCCAGTGCCATGAGGCCTTTGGCCGCAACCCCGACGTACTAGTGGCCTGTGTGGGCGGTGGCTCCAATGCCATGGGCCTGTTCCACCCATTCGTAGAGGACGCCAATGTGCGCCTGGTGGGGGTGGAAGCCGCAGGCGATGGCGTTGCCACCGGCCGCCATGCCGCCACGATCACCGAAGGCCGGGTGGGGGTGTTGCACGGCGCCATGAGCCTGCTGCTCCAGGACAGCGAAGGCCAGGTGCAGGAGGCCCACTCGATTAGCGCCGGCCTCGATTACCCCGGCGTGGGCCCCGAGCACAGCTACCTCAAAACGATCGGCCGGGCTGAATACGGCGCCGTCACCGATGCGGAGGCCCTCGATGCCCTCCAGCTGCTCTGCCAGCTTGAAGGGATCATCCCGGCCCTGGAAACGGCCCACGCCTTTGCCTGGCTGGAGAAGCTCTGCCCGACCCTGGCCCCTGGCACTGAGTTGGTGCTCAACCTGTCGGGCCGGGGCGATAAGGACGTCAACACCGTGGCCGAAAAGCTCGGCGGTTCCCTGATGGGCTGATGGCTGGTTTTCAGGCCAGGAGTCGCTCCAGTAGCTCTGCCACCGAGGCCACCGCAGCCCGGGCGGTGGCATAGGCCATCCGCATTGGTCCCACCAGGGCCACATGGCCCAAGCCCCCATCGCCACTGCGATAGCTGGCTTGAACCACGGCGCACTGGCGCAGGGCCTGGTGGGGATGTTCTGCCCCAATGCACACATTCCCCTGTTGGAGGAGCTGCTGGGGTGCCTCCTCCACCAGTTCGACCAAGGGCCTCAGCTGGGCCGTTTGGCTGAATTCCGGCTGCCCCAGTAGGCCCGCCAGGCCGGTGGCCACGGCCCCGGCCCCATGGCGCTGTTCGGCCTCTGCGTGGGCATCGAGGGCTTGGCGCAATAGGGCGCCGGGACGGCCCAATTGGCGCGGCAGGTTGTTCCAGTCGATCGGCTTGTGCGATGGCCCCTGGAGTTGGTCCGTAACCCAGCGCTCCAGGGCGGCCAAATCACCCGGTTGGTGGCCGGCCAGGGGCAGGTTGAGATGGCTGCTGGCAGCGGCGCCTCCCACCACAAACACCATCAGCCGATCACCCCTGGGAACAAGCCTGAGGGCTTGCACCTGGCCCTCAGGCCGCTGGGGCCTGGTGATCAGGCTCAGTAGGCCCGTGAGGTCGGCTAGGCGCCGGCCGAGGTGCAGTAGTAGATCGTCGAGGGCCGCCCAGGGCAGGCTCAGATCCAGCAATTCCCGCTGCAATTGCAGGGCTCCAGCTCCTGGGGCGGGCAGCAGCTGGTCCACAAAGAGGCGATAGCCCTCCTGGCTGGGGATCCGGCCCGCCGAGGTATGGGGCTGGGTGAGTAGGCCCCGTTGTTCCAGGGCCCCCATCGCCGAACGCACCGTGGCGGGGCTGGCGGCTAGCCCAAAGCGCCGCACCAGGGTGCCGCTGCCCACTGGCTCAACCGTGTCCACGTAGTGCCGCACGGCCATTTGCAGCACTTCCCTCTGGCGAAGCGAGAGGGGGCGCAGGGATGGGGGCCTCAGGGAGAGGGGACGCAGCGGTAGGGCGCTCTGAGGCAAGGGGCCCAGGCAACGTGGCTTGCGCAAACAGTAGGAAAGTCTCCTGGGGTGCCGGCTAGTAGCGGGGCACGCTGCGGTCTACTTCGACGCTCCAGGAATCAATGCCGCCCTGCAGGTTCCATACCTGCTCGTAGCCGTGCTGCTCCATCAGCCAGCAGGCGAAATGCCAGCTGCGCACTCCTGCATGGCAGATCACGGCCACCGGTCGCTGCCGATCCAGCTGCTCCTCCAGGCTGCCCATCCATTGCTCCGACTGGCTTAGGGGCAGGTGCAGCACCGGGTAGGGCAGGCGGGCCAGGGCCAACTCCTCCATCTCTCTGACGTCTACCAGCTGGATCGGTTCACCGCCCTCCAGGCTTTGCTGGAGTTCCTGGGGCCGGATTGTTTGGGGGCTGGCCATGGGGCAATCGCGCCGGTTCAGGTCAAGATGGACCCATCCTGCTTTGGGCGCATGAAGGCCCGCCCCTTCCTGGCCGTTGTGCTGGCGGTGGCGATTGTGTTGGCAAGCCTCGGTTTTGGAGGTTGGTGGATCGTGCTGCGCCAGTCACCGCTGAAGTTGCAGAACCAGCTGCTGGCGGTGCCCATGGCAGCCCGTTTTGTGCCGCGCCTAACGCCCTTAAGCCTTTACTGGCTCACCGATCCAGAGCAGCCCGTGGTCTATGGCCGGGCCGTGGCGCCCACGGCCCAGCGCCACCAGGCGGCCGCAACCGTTGCCCGTTTGCGCGATGGCGCCTTTGCCGCCGCCGGGATCGATTACCAGGCCGAATTGGCCAGTTGGCTGGGTCCGGAGACCAGCCTGGCCTTGATCAACGGGGGATCGTCAGAGGCGCCCCAGGGTTGGTTACTGGCCCTGCGCAGCCGCCATGGCGATGGAGCCAGGCGCTTCCTGCAGCGTTTCTGGCAAGTCCGCAGCCTCGCCGGCACCGATGTGCAGGTCAGCACCTATCGGGGCATGGGTTTGATCAGCGGCCGCGGCGCCCTGGTGGGCTCCACCCCGATGCCCCTGGCCACCGCCCTAATCAACGACGACCTGGTGCTGATCGCCTCCGGCCAGGGCGTGCTCCAACAGGCCCTCGACGTTTCCCAGATCGATGGCCTCAACCAGGCCACCACCGCCAGCTTCCAGGCTGGGGTGAAGCGGTTGGCCCAGGGTTCTGCCCTGCTCACTGCCCGACCAGAGGCGATGGCCCCATGGTTGGGCCTGCCGAAAGATCTGATTGATCAGGCAGGGGTGAAGGATCTGCTGGCGACCCTGAGGCCAGAGCGGGGAACCCTGGTGGCCGACGTGGTGGTTGGCCTGGGCGAGGGGAATTTGCCCTGGCGACCCTTGCCCGACACCAGCCGCACGGCTGCCCTGTTGGCCGCTCTGCATGGCCAGAAGAGCAGCTTGGCCCTGCTCCAAAACCCCGCCGGCTGGCCCGCCCCCTGGCAGCCCCTGCTCCAGGCAATCCTGGTCGAAACCAGTTCCCCTGATTCCACTTCCGCCGAACCCACTTCTCCGGAACCCACTTCCCCTAGCCCAATCCCTGCCCTGGTGGCCCTGGCCGATGCCGGCCCCCTGCTCTGGAGTGAGGGAGCCGAGGGTTGGCAGATCGGTACGGGCCTTAACCAGCCAGCCCCCGAGGCCCTAGACGGGGCCTTGCCTGGCCAGGGCCTGGTCACCGCCCCCCTGGCGGTGGAGGGGGGGCCTCCCCTCCAGGTCTGGACTCGGCTCAAATCCCCCGCCTCCGCTAGGGAGCCGCTCCAGGCCAGCCTCGAGGGGGCCCGCAGCGCCGAGGGCACCATTGCCTGGTGGGGCCAAACCCTGGCGGTGCTCCAGCAACAACGGGACCTGCGCCAGGGTCCCCAGCAGCGTCAAAACCAGTTGACAGAGCTGGCGATGCCCAAGGCCCCCCTCCAATGGGCGATGGCGGGCCCTAAGGCCCAGGGCCTGATCCAGGGTTGGGGTACCTGGCGACTGCTCTCGGGCCTGGCTGGCCAGCCCCTGGCGGCCTCGGTGGATGGCCTGACACTGGGGCTTGAACCCGAAACAAATGGGCTGCATTTCAAGGCCCGGTTGAGCTTTGCTTGAAATCCTGCTGTTGCGCCATGGCATAGCCCAGGAGCTTCAGCCCGGGCTGCTCGACCACGATCGAGCGCTCACCCAGCCAGGTCGCTTGCGCAGCCGTGCCGTGGTGGAACGGCTAATCGCCATGGAGCTGCACTGCCAAGGCATTTTCAGCAGTTCGCTGCTGCGGGCCAGGCAAACCGCCCAGATTGCAGTGGAGGCTGGCTTGCTGCTGCCCGGGGGCCAGTGCCAAATCGAGCCGGGTTTGGCGCCTGGAGCTGATGCCCGGGCACCAGGCGCGGATGGCTGGGCCCTGGTTCAACGCCTGCGCCAACAGGTTTGCTGTGATGGTTTGGCATTGAGCTCCCGCTGGGCCCTGGTGGGCCATGAACCCGACCTGGGCGACCTGGCCGCCCTTCTGATTGGGGCCCCCGCAGGCACCATCCCCCTCAAAAAGGCCGGGATTGCCCTGCTGCAGCTCGGGCCTGGGGCCGCCCAGTTGAGGTTGCTGATGGCACCCAGGCAAATCCTGGCTGGCTAGGGGCCCTACCCCTGCTGGCAGCGTGCGCTACTGCATGGGTCGGCCGGTCGGCCGTAGGTTTCAAGGATCGGCTCCCCTGCGGATGGCATCAGTAGCAACCAGTGCCGGGCTCGAATCCCTACACGCCCTGTTTCGCCCAGGCTTGGAGGGGGTACCCGCTACCCAGTCGGCCATATGCGCCATCGATGGCCAGGCGGGCAGGCTCACCTATAGGGGTTATGAGGTGGGTCAACTGGCGATCCACAGCAGTTTTCTGGAAACTGCCTATCTCTTGATCTGGGGTGAACTGCCCAAGCCGGATCAACTCCAGGAATTTGAGCAGGAGGTGCAAATGCACCGGCGGGTCAGCTTCCGCATCCGCGACATGATGAAGAGTTTCCCCTCGGGAGGGCACCCGATGGATGCCCTCCAGGCCAGCGCGGCCTCCTTGGGGCTGTTCTATTCGCGCAGGGCCCTCGATAACCCCGAGTACATCGTGGCAGCGGTGGTCCGCCTGATCGCCAAGATCCCCACGATGGTGGCGGCCTTTCAGTTGATCCGCAAAGGCCAGGATCCGATCCAGCCCCGCGATGACCTGGCCTATTCGGCCAATTTTCTCTACATGCTCACCGAGCGGGAGCCGGATCCCTTGGCGGCTCGCATCTTTGATGCCTGCCTGATCCTCCACGCAGAGCACAGCCTCAACGCCAGCACCTTTAGCGCCCGCGTCACTGCCAGCACCCTCACCGACCCCTACGCGGTGGTGGCCTCGGCTGTGGGAACCCTGGCGGGCCCGCTCCATGGCGGTGCCAATGAGGACGTGCTCACAATGCTGGAGCAGATCGGCAGCGAAGACCAGGTGGAGCCCTGGCTGGAACGGGCGATGGCTGAGAAGCAAAAAATCATGGGCTTTGGCCATCGGGAATACAAGGTCAAGGATCCCCGGGCCGGAATTCTCCAGAAGTTGGCCGAACAGCTCTTTGACAAATTCGGCCACGATCCCCTCTATGACAGGGCCCGCAAGCTCGAAGCAGTGGCAGCCGATCGGCTTGGCCCCAAGGGGATTTTCCCCAACGTCGACTTCTATTCCGGGCTTGTTTATCGCAAGCTGGGCATCCCCGAAGACCTCTTCACCCCAATTTTTGCCATTGCCCGCACGGCCGGCTGGTTGGCCCATTGGAAGGAGCAACTCGGGGCCAACCGCATCTACCGCCCTACCCAGATCTACACAGGCCATGCCGAAAGACCATGGCTTCCCCAAGGGGCCCGCTAAGTTGCTCAAATCTGAACAACCCCAATGGTGAGCAACCCGGCTCTCGCCCCTGGCGTGGTGCAAGGGGGCCTTGATTTGCAGGCCAGCTTTGAGCAGGCCCTATCCGGCTTGGGCCTCAGCCCAGGCGCGGCACACCTGCTGTGGTTGCCCCTACCAATGCTGTTGGTGTTGGTGTCCGCCGTGGTCGGTGTGCTGGTGAACGTCTGGCTGGAGCGCAAGATCTCCGCCGCCGTGCAGCAGCGCATCGGGCCTGAATACGCGGGCGCCCTAGGCATTCTTCAGCCCATGGCCGATGGCCTGAAGCTGTTGTTTAAGGAGGATGTAATCCCAGCCAGGGCGGACGGCTTGCTGTTCACCCTCGGGCCAATCTTGGTGCTTGTGCCGGTGATCTTGAGCTGGTTGGTGGTGCCCTTTGGTCAGCACATGCTGATCAGCAATGTGGGCGTGGGGATCTTCCTCTGGGTTTCCCTCAGCAGCATCCAGCCCATTGGCCTGTTGATGAGTGGCTACGCCTCCAACAACAAATATTCCCTGCTGGGGGGATTGCGGGCTGCGGCCCAGTCGATTAGCTACGAAATACCCCTGGCCCTGGCGGTGCTGGCAGTGGTGATGATGAGCAACTCCCTCAGCACCGTTGCGATCGTTGATCAGCAGAACGGAGCCGGCATCCTCAGCTGGAATATCTGGCGCCAGCCGGTGGGTTTTGTGATCTTCTGGATCTGTGCCCTGGCCGAGTGCGAGCGCCTGCCCTTCGACCTGCCAGAGGCGGAAGAGGAGCTGGTGGCCGGCTACCAGACCGAGTATTCGGGCATGAAGTTTGCCCTCTTCTACCTGGGCAGTTACATCAACCTGGTGCTTTCTGCACTGCTGGTCTCGGTGCTTTACCTGGGTGGTTGGGGATTCCCCATCCCAGTGGAGTGGCTGGCCGGCTGGCTGGGTCAGCCCCTGGATGCCCCAGTGGTGCAGGTGATTACGGCCTCCGTTGGCATTGTTATGACCGTGCTGAAGGCCTACCTCCTGGTCTTTTTCGCGATCCTGCTGCGCTGGACCGTGCCCCGGGTGCGGATCGACCAGCTACTCGACCTGGGCTGGAAGTTTCTGCTGCCCATTGCCCTGGCCAATTTGCTCGTAACCGCCGCCCTCAAACTCGCCTTTCCGGCAGTTTTCGGCGGGTAAGGCCCTAGCCAGTCATCATGGTGGGAGCTTTGGTTTCCCCCGTCTTTTCCCCCCCATTCCATGTTCGGGTTCCTCAAGAAAGTCGGCGACTACACCCGCGATGCGGTTGGGGCAAGCCAGTACCTAGCCCAGGGGCTATCGGTCACCTTTGATCACCTGCGCCGCAGGCCGATCACGGTCCAGTACCCCTACGAAAAGCTGATACCTTCGGAGCGCTACCGGGGCCGGATCCACTACGAATTCGACAAGTGCATCGCCTGCGAGGTGTGCGTGCGGGTCTGCCCGATCAATCTGCCGGTGGTGGATTGGGTGATGAATAAGGCGACGAAGAAAAAGGAACTGCGCAACTACTCAATCGATTTCGGGGTATGCATTTTTTGTGGCAACTGCGTGGAGTACTGCCCCACCAATTGCCTTTCGATGACGGAGGAATACGAGCTGGCCACCTTTGATCGCCACAGCCTCAATTTCGACAACGTTGCCCTGGGCCGCCTACCCACCAGCGTCACCAGTGATCCCGCGGTCTTTGCCCTGCGGGAGCTGGCCTATCTGCCCAAGGGCGAAATGGACCCCCATGGAGTGCCGGATACGGCCCCACGGGCCGGCAGCCTGCCCGCAGCTGAGGTGAAACCCTGATGACTATCGCCATCACCACCCAGCTGATTTGTTTTGTGCTGCTCTCGGCCGCCCTCGTAATTGGCGCGCTCGGAGTGGTGCTGCTGCCCAATATCGTCTACTCCGCCTTCCTTTTGGGCGGTGTTTTCCTGTCCGTGGCTGGCCTCTACCTGATGCTTAACGCCAGCTTTGTGGCGGCAGCCCAGGTGCTCGTATACGTGGGCGCCGTGAACGTGCTGATCCTCTTTGCGATCATGCTCGTCAATAAAAAGGAAACCCTCGAGACCATCCCTGGCCTGGCCCTACGCCGCGTTTTATCCGGGGCTGTCTGTGGTGGCTTGCTGGTGCTCCTGATCCGGGTTGCCTTCACCACCGCCTGGAACCTGCCCGGCCCAATTCCGGTGGGGGAAGACGCCACGATCAGGATTGGCGAGCATCTTTTCAGCGACTACCTGTTGCCATTTGAATTGGCTTCCGTACTGCTGCTAATGGCGATGATCGGTGCAATTGTGTTGGCCCGCCGCGATGTCAGCAGCAGTGATGTGATCACTGGTGAGCCTGCGGATCAGGGTCTTTTGGAAAAGTCCCGCACGCCCTTGCTGGTCGATAAATCTTCGGTTTAACCTTCCTTACCCCTTCCCCTCTGATGGACGCAAGCTTCTCCAACGGCATTCCCCTGCAGGCCTACCTGGTGGTGGCTGCGATTTTGTTCTGTACTGGGGTGTGGGGTTTGATCAACAGCCGCAATGCCGTGCGGGTGCTGATGAGCATTGAGTTGATGCTGAATGCGGTGAATATCAATTTGATGGCCTTCTCCGATTACATGGATGGCCAGCTGATCCGGGGCCAGGTGTTCGCGATTTTTGTGATCACGGTGGCGGCAGCAGAAGCGGCGGTTGGCCTGGCGATCCTGCTCTCCCTGTATCGCAACCGGGAAACGGTGGACATGGAGCGCTTCAACCTGTTGCGCTGGTGAGCCAGCCACACTTCCAGCACCATGCAGCTTGAGCGGGTTTGGTTGATCACGCGCTCCGGCAGCCAGGCTGCGCAGCGCCAGGCCAAGCGCTGCGCAGAAGACCTGCGCTCCCTCGGTACCCAGGTGGTGATGGCCCAGAGCGGCCTCACCTCCAATCCCTTCCCCGGTTTGCTGGCCACGGAGCCCTCCCTGCCGGATCTGGCCCTGGTGCTCGGTGGAGATGGCACGGTGCTTGGGGCCGCCCGCCACTTGGCTCCCCTGGGGGTGCCGATCCTTTGCTTCAACGTGGGCGGGCACCTGGGTTTTCTGACCCATGAGCGGCGCCTGTTGCAACTCTCCGGTGAGGCCGATTGCCTCTGGCAACGCCTCCGCGACGAGCGCTATGCCCTGGAGCGTCGGATGATGTTGCAGGCCCATATTGAAAGGCCCGATGGCAGCTCAGAGGAGGTGCACCTGGCCCTCAATGATTTTTATTTCCGCCCCTCCCTCGATGAGGTCTCACCCACCTGCATGCTGGAGCTGGAGATTGATGGAGAGGTGGTCGACCAATACCGCGGCGATGGTTTGATCCTGGCAACTCCCACGGGTTCAACGGGCTACGCCATGGCGGCGGGGGGGCCGATCTTGCACCCCGGCATCGAGGCGATTGTGGTCAATCCGATTTGTCCGATGAGCCTCTCGAGTCGGGCGGTGGTGGTGCCGGCCCGCGCCCAGCTTTCGGTGTTTCCCCTTGGGGAAGCCAGCCGCCGGGTCAAGCTCTGGAAGGATGGGGCCCATGCCACCGTGCTCGATGCCGGTGATCGGGCGGTGGTGCAGCGCAGCTCCCATCCAGCCCTGCTGGTGGTGCTTGAGCAGAGCCCCTCCTATTACCGCACCCTCACCCACAAGCTCCATTGGGCCGGCAGCCTCACGGCCGTGGAGCCCTCCCATAACTGAGCCCCAATAAGACTGAGCCCCAACAAGACCTAGCGCGATGGCCCTGGAAATTGAAAGGCGTTTTTTGGTGCGGGGCGAGGAGTGGCGGGAGCTAATCGCCTGGCAGGCCCATCTCCAGCAGGGCTATCTGGTGAGCGGGCCCGAGGGCCTTACGCTGCGGGTGCGCACCGCCACCTCTACCGCAACTGCGAAAGCTGAGGCTGGCCAACAGGCCTGGCTAACCCTCAAGACGGCCGCTTCCGATGGCGGCCTGGTGCGCCAGGAGTTTGAGTACGACATTCCCTTGGCAGACGCCCAAGACCTGCTGGCGATCGCCCCCAGCCAGCTCAGCAAGAGGCGCCACGGCCTCAGCCTGGCTGGTGGGGATTGGGTGCTGGATGTATTTGAGGGCAGCAATGCCCCCCTGGTGGTTGCTGAGGTGGAGTTGGAACATGCCGAGCAGTCGTTGCTGGTGCCCAGTTGGTGCCATCTGGAGCTAACCGGCCACTCCAGCTTGAGCAACGCGGCCCTGGCCCACAGTCCCCTGGCCGACTGGCCGGAGCTGCAGCGCCAGGCCCTATTGGCTGGCCTGGCCGATTGGCCGACAGCAGGTCAGGTCTGATCTAGGGCGCAGCAATTAAAGCCATCGCGGCAAATCTTGCCGTTGTCCATGGCCCAATTGAGCAGGGCCACCCGGTTTTTGGCTCCGGTTTTGGTGAAGATATTGCTCACGTGGTTATCCACGGTGCGCTTGCTAATCGTTAGGGATTGGGCGATTTCCTGGTTGGTCAGGCCCTGGGCCACCAGCTCAATGATCTCAATCTCGCGCTGGGAAACAGCACCCTCTGGACTGGAAACAGGGATGACGGCAGGGTTCGAAGCAGGGCCAGAAGCAATGCTCGAATTGGCGCCATATTCGCGATCGCTATCCATCCCTAAACCCGTAGGCCTGTAACTACTGTAGGCAGCTTCCTAGCCCATTATGGGAGTTGATCTTTAGGGTTTGGCTTGCTGCTCCAACAGGCCCTGGCCAGCGGTCAGCTGGTCATCACCGCTGAGGTAACCCCCCCCCGGGGCGGCGACCCAAGTCGCACCCTGGCGGCGGCCCAGGCCCTGCGGGGCTGGGTGCATGCGGTCAACGTCACCGACGGCAGCCGCGCCGTGATGAGGATGGCCAGCTGGGCGGTGTGTCGCCTGCTGCTGGATGCGGGCATTGAGCCCGTTTTGCAGCTGGCCTGCCGCGACCGCAACCGCATTGCCCTCCAGGCCGATTTGCTCGGGGCCCATGCCCTTGGCCTGCGCAATGTGCTCTGTCTGACGGGCGATCCCGTTAGGGCTGGCGATCAACCGGGGGCCCGCCCGGTCAATGAATTGGAATCGGTGCGTTTGCTGCAGTTGGTGGCCCAGCTCAACGCCGGCATGGATCCGGTGCAGGGCAGCCTTCCCGACGGCCCGACGGCCCTGTTTGCCGGAGCCGCTGCCGATCCCCAGTCGCCGAGCTGGAGTGGCCTCAAGAGCCGAATGGCTCGCAAGCAGCAGGCCGGTGCCCGCTTCATCCAAACCCAGATGGTTACGGATGGGGCCGCCCTAGAACGCTTTGTGAAAGAGATCGCAGAGCCCCTGGGGCTGCCCGTATTGGCGGGGGTTTTTCTGTTGAAGTCGGCCAAAAATGCGGCCTTTATCAACCGCGTTGTGCCCGGCGCCAACATTCCCCAATCGGTGGTTGATCGTCTGGCCATGGCAAGCAACCCCGCGGAAGAGGGTCTGGCGATCGCCGCCGACCAGGTGGCCCGTTACCTGGAGAGCGCCCAGGGGGTGCACCTGATGGCGATCAAGGCCGAGGAAAAGATCCCCAGGATCCTGGAAATGGCCGGCCTTAGGCCAGAAGTACCCCCAATCCCAGTGCCAGCCCTTAGTTCGAGCCCGTAAGGGCCAGGTCGGTGCCGAGCAGTTCGGCCATGGCCTTTTGCTGCGGTGAGGGGGAAACCACATCCAGGCGGCGCACGTCGGTGATCAGCCAATCGAGGGCGGCTTCCTGCAGGTCGAAGTGGTCGCCGTTGCGGTCAACGCAGTAACGGCCAAACACCAGTTTTTCCACCAAGCGCACCCCCGCACCGATGCGGGAGTAGTCGAAGATGATCGAGTTGTCGATCGTGGCGCCTTCACAGATGTGGCAGTTGGGGCCAATCATTGCCGGGCCAATGATCGTGGCTCCGTTCTCAATTCTGCTCATCCCGCCCACATAGATTGGGCCCTTCACCGTGATGTTGTCCCAGTCGGCGGCCACGTTTAGGCCGGCATAGACGCCTGGTCGCACCTCCTTGCCGGGGATCTGTACCTGGCGCACCTGACCCTGCAGCACGCTGCGAATCGCCTGCCAGTAATCGGGCACCTTGCCGATATCCACCCACTCGAATTCCATCGGTAGGGCATAGAAGGCTGCCCCGGATTCCACCAGTTTGGGGAACAGGTCGGAGCCGATGTCAAATGGCTGGCCAGTGGGCACGAAGTCCAACACTTCGGGCTCAAAGATGTAGATGCCGGTATTGATCATGTCGCTGGCTGCCTCCTCGATGGCCGGCTTCTCCTGGAAGGAGCGCACCCTGCCGTCGTCATCGGTCACCACTACGCCGTAGCTGCTCACCTGGTCGCGGGGGACCCGTTTGGTGATCAGGCTGGCCAGGGCACCCTTGGCCTTATGGCGCCGCACCGCTTCGCTGAGGTCGAGGTCGACCAGGGCATCGCCGCAGAGCACCACAAAGGTGTCGTCAAAGAAGTGCTGGAAGGTTTGGATCTTTTTCAGGCCACCGGCCGAACCCATCGCATCACCAATTAGCTCGCCGTCTTCAATGCGGCCTTCAAAGCTGTAAGCAATTTCAACGCCAAATCTTTGGCCGTCGCGGAAGTAGTTCTCGATCTCCTCAGCCAGGTGCGAAACGTTGACCATGATCTCGGTGAAACCATGCTCCCGCAGCAGCTCCAGCAGAAACTCCATCACGGGTTTCTGGAGGATGGGGATCATCGGCTTGGGAATGGTGTGGGTGATCGGCCTCACCCGTGTTCCCTTGCCTGCCGCCAAGATCATCGCCTTCATTGGCGTTTGCTCATTTCTGACGGACAGCTAAGCCTAGTGAACGGCCTAGGCAGCCAGCGCTGCATGGGTCGGCATGGCAGCTGGTCCCTGGGGCGATGCAACGGCCTTCACCAGCGGCAGCTGGACGCTTTCGCCCTCGTTTAGCAGCCGTTTCAGGCTCAATGCACCAAACAGTCCTCCCTCCTGCTGCAGCTCCACCTTGCCCTGGTGACACAGAAACAGCAGGGCCCAAAAGACCCCAACCCGATCGGCGTCGAGGTCGGCGGCGGCCCCTTTGCTTTCAACGCACTGGGCCCAGGAGTGCACGAGTTGATCAAAGCCTGTCCAATCCAGGGCCTCGGGCCACTGCAGCAGAAATTGGCTGAGGGCGGCCGTGGTTTCCGGCAGCTTTTCGCGGTGGGCCAGGGCGGCAACCTGCTCAATCGCGGCCCGCTCGCTGTAGCGCTTGGGGCGATGGCGATTGCGGGCCTTGCCCTCGTCGTCTTCGAGCCGTTCGGCAATTTCCTCGAGTTGGCGGATCAGTTCCCCGAGGGTTACGGGCCGCTGTAGGGGCGGTGGGGCCACGGGCCGGCGCCAGAGATGGCGCTCCGGCCTGCGGGGCAATGCCAGGCCAGGATTCATCAGCCAGCCCTGGCCGTCGTCGTCAAAATCGAAGCCAAAGTCGGTTTCGATCGGTGCCGGCGGGAAGGTGGCAGCCTCCAACACCTCGGCCTTCAGGCCCACGAGCACGGAGGCGGCCAAAAAGGCTTCACTGCTCTCGGCCAGGTCCTGTTCGTAGCTGCCGCCTCGCCCCTGGCGCAAGGCTGCCACCAGGCGCGGCACCTCAATGCGCTGGCGCAATTGGTCTAAAAAGCCGTCGATCACGGCAATTACATCGACATCCCAAGGGTCGAGATCGCCCCGTTCCGCCGCGTCCTGCAGCAGCCGGATGGCCAGCCTGGCGCCCCCCTCTGCCACTTGCTGCTGTTTCCCCAGGGAATTTGTATTTCCACGCTACCGGTATCGGCCAGTTCCGGCCAGCAGCTTCATTTCCCACCAGCTGTGGCGGCCTAGCCCAGGGAAGGTGCGGAGAGGGGCGCCTGGCGGATCAGGCCGGAGCCGATCGGGGCAGGCCCCCTTGAATTGAGCATCTTCATGGCACTTTCATCTCGGGCCACGAGGGCTTCCATGGAGGCCCGGTAGGTGTCCGTCATTAGCCGCGGATAGAGGCCAATGCCAATGATCGGCACCAGCAGGCAACCCACGATGTAGATCTCCCTGGGTTCCGCATCCACCAACTGGGTGTGGGAGGCCAGTTCGACATTTTCCTTGCCGTAGAAGATCTCCCGCAGCATCGAAAGCAGGTAGATAGGCGTCAGGATCACCCCGATTGCGGCCAGGCCGTCAACCACGATCCGGAAGGCAAGGCTGTAGGCGTCGTCGGTGGCGAAGCCCACAAAGATCATCAGCTCGGAAACAAAGCCGCTCATGCCAGGCAGGGCAAGCGATGCCAGGGAGCAGATGGTCCAGAGGGCAAACATTTTGCGCATGTTTTGGCCCACGCCGCCCATCTCGTCGAGTTGCAGGGTGTGGGTGCGGTCGTAGGTGGCCCCCACCAGGAAAAACAGACTTGCCCCGATCAGTCCGTGGCTGATCATCTGCAACATCGCCCCACTGCTGCCGAGGGCGCTGAAACTGCCGATTCCAATCAGCACAAAACCCATATGGCTGATGGAGCTGTAGGCGATTTTGCGCTTGAGGTTGCGCTGGGCAAAGGAGGTGAGCGCCGCATAGATGATGTTCACCACCCCCAGCACCACCAGCAGGGGCGCGAATTGGGCGTGGGCGTCGGGCAGGATCTGGCAGTTGAAGCGCAGCAGGGCGTAGCCGCCCATCTTCAGCAGGATGCCCGCCAGCAGCATGTGCACCGGGGCCGTGGCCTCGCCATGGGCATCGGGCAGCCAGGTGTGCAGCGGCACAATTGGCAGCTTCACCCCAAAGGCAATCAGCAGGCCGGCGTAACAGAGCAGCTGGAAGCTGGGCGGGAAGCCCTTGGCCATCAGCTCGGTGTATTCAAAGGTGGGGATGCCGCCGCCGTAGAAGGCCATGGCCAGGCCCGCCAAGAGGATGAAAAGCGAGCTGCCCGCTGTGTAGATGATGAACTTGGTGGCTGCGTATTGGCGTTTTTTGCCCCCCCAGATGGCAATCAGGAGGTAGACCGGCAGCAGCTCCAGTTCCCAGGCCAGGAAGAACAGCAGCATGTCCTGGACTGCAAAGACGGCGATCTGGCCGCCATCCATGGCCAGGAGCAGGAAGAAAAACAGCTTGGGCTTGAAGGTGACAGGCCAGGCCGCCAGCACCGCCAGGGCCGTGATGAAGCTGGTGAGCAGGATCAGGGGCATCGAGATCCCGTCCGCCGCCACCGACCAGGACAGGCCGATGCTGGGCAGCCACTGCACCCGCTCCACCAATTGCAGGCCGGGGTCGCTCGGGTCGTAGCCAGTCAGGTAGCCACCCACCGTCAGCAGGAAGGTGATCAGGGCCACTGCTAGGGCGTACCAGCGGACCTGCTTGCCTTCCCCCTCGTCGGGGAAGAAAGGAATAACTAGGGCTGCGGCGATCGGGAACAGGATCGAAGCGCTCAGCCAGGGGAACGGCACGAACCAAACCTCACCAATGGCTGGAGTGTAGAAATCCTGTCCAGCCCAACCCCGCCCGGGTCGGGGATGTCACACAGAGCAATGGCGCTGATGGAGCCGATCTGCCCGGCCCTAGGGCCGGGATCAGCCCAGCGAACCGAACAGCACCACTAGGGCCACCACCCCGCCAAACACGATCAGGGCATAGAACTGGGCCCGGCCGGTTTCGAAATACTTCAGGCCCTCACCACTGCCCAGGGTCACCAGACCGGTGAGGTTGACCACCCCATCCACCACCTTTGAATCCACCTCAAGCACCTGTTTGGCCAACTTGCGGCTGCCCTGCACAAACAACTTGTCGTTGATTTGATCGAGGTACCACTTGTTGGCAAAGAAGGCATTGATTGTGGGAAAACGGCCGGCCACGGCTGTGCCGAGGTCGATCTTGTGGAGGGCGTAGGCAAGCACGGCGATGCTGATGCCCAGCAGGGAAACCCCCACCGAGGCCCCAGCTAGGGGTAGAAATTCGGCCCAGCTGAAGTGTGAGGCCATGTGGGCCGCTTCCTCGGGGTTGAGCAGGCGGGCAAAGCGGCTGTTCCAGGGGGTCCCCAGCAGGCCGATCAGGGCCGAGGGCACCGCCAAAACGGCCAGGGGCATGGCCATCTGCCAGCCGGATTCATGGGGGTGATCGGCATGGTGGTGGCTGCCGCCATAGGCTTCTGCGGCGTCATCGCCCTGGCCCTTGCCGGCGGCTGAGAGCAGTTGGGCCTGAATGGTTTGGTCTCCGCCCCGGAAGCTGCCCTCAAAGGTGAGGAAGTACAGCCTGAACATGTAAAAAGCTGTCATCCCAGCCGTGATGAAGCCAGCTGCCCAGAGCACGGGGAAATGGCCAAAGGCCTGGCCAAGGATCTCGTCCTTGCTCCAAAAACCCGCCAGGGGAGGGATGCCACTGATGGCCAGGCAGCCGATCAGGAAGGTGGCGCTGGTTATGGGCATGTGTTTGCGCAGGCCACCCATCAGGCGCATGTCCTGGGCGAGCACGGGTTCATGGCCCACCACCTCTTCCATGGCGTGGATCACCGAGCCTGAGCAGAGGAAGAGCATCGCCTTGAAAAAGGCGTGGGTAACCAGGTGGAACATCCCGGCCACCGGTGCTCCGCAGCCCATGGCCAGCATCATGTAGCCCAGTTGGGAAACGGTGCTGTAGGCGAGGCCCTTCTTGAGATCCATCTGGGTGAGGGCGATTGAGGCCCCCAAGAAGAGGGTGATGGTGCCCACCACGGCAATCACGGTTTGCACCGCCTCAAAGGGCACGTAGATCGGCTGGAGCCGGGCCACCAAAAACACCCCGGCCGCCACCATCGTGGCTGCGTGGATTAGGGCCGAGATCGGTGTGGGGCCCTCCATCGCATCGGGCAGCCAAACGTGCAGGGGGAACTGGGCCGACTTGGCCATGGGCCCCATGAAAACCAGCAGGCAGAGCAGGATTGCCACCCCATTGCTGACGCTGCCCCCTGCTATTGCCTCCTGCAGGCGCACGCCAATTTCCTCAAAGCCAAAGCTGCCGGTGGCCCAAAACAGCCCCAGGATTCCCAGCAGCAAGCCAAAGTCGCCAACCCTGTTGACCACAAAGGCCTTCTGGGCCGCATTGGCGGCGCCATCGCGGTCGTACCAGAAACCCACGAGCAGGTAGGAGCACATGCCCACCAGCTCCCAGAAAACGTAGATTTCCAGGAGGTTTGGGCTGATGATCAGGCCCAGCATCGAGCTGCTGAATAGGGCCAAGTAGGTGAAAAAGCGCACATAACCCTTGTCGTGGGCCATGTAGCCATCCGAATAGACCATCACCAACACGGCGATGGTGGTCACCAGGGCCAGCATCACGGCTCCCAATGCGTCTACCCGGAACCCCATTTCCAGGCTGAAGGTGCCGGCGGTGGCCCAGGGGAAGAGCACCTCCGTCATGGCTGCGCCGGCCAGTTGTTCGGCCAGCACCGCATAGCTCAAAACGCCGGAGGCGCCCACGCAGCTAATCAGCAGCAGCGCGACGGGTTTTCGCAGTCGGTTGATCGTGCGGTTAAAGCTGATCAGCCCCAGCCCCACAAGGCAGGCCCCCGCCAGGGGCAACACGGGTATTAACCAGGCGATTTCAGCGGCTGAGGGCATGCTGCGGCGCGGCCTGTTGTTGAAATGAGTTTAGGCAGCTCGTTGGGGGATTCCATGCTTGGTGGGGAGCTCCCCATCGGTTCGGCCCTGGAGCCAGCTGGCTCAGCCGGTTAGCCGAGCCAGTGCCCCAGGCCCGTGCGGGAAAAGGTGGTGGCGCCTGCGCCGATCCAGCGATGGGCCCACCAGAAAACGCCAACGGCAATGGCAATGCCCAGCTGGGCCGGCCTCAGAAATTCGCCTAGAAACAGCTGCTGGCGCCCATCGAGCACGGCCCTAAAGGGGATCACCGAGGTGTGGGCTTTGAGCTCCTCAAAGGCGGCGCCAAAACGGTTGGCCAGGCGCCGATCCCCATTCCAGATAGCAAATAGGTGGTGGGCAATCAGGCCAAAGCAGGTGACCACCATGAAGCTGCTGCCTATCCAGAGCAGGTGGGTGGCGCACCAGAGCACCTGGCCCACCGCCTGGGGATGGCGACTGATGCGAATGATTCCGGTGGCATAGAGGCGCACC
>NZ_JAGQBV010000011.1:0-52205 GCF_024345815.1 Cyanobium sp. HWJ4-Hawea
TGCCACTGGCCAGCAGGTGCTCCAGCTGGGCATCGGCCAGGGGCACATGGGAGCCCACCACCACCAACCCCGGCAGGAAATTGCCCCCTAAATCCCGGCGGCGCAGGGCCGCCAAACCCCTGGCATCGAACGGCGGCTCCGGCAGCTCCAGCAGGCCGTTGATCAGGCTGGCGGCCGATTGATAGAGGAACCGCCGCGGCCGGCCCCAACGCTCTGCTGCAGTTGGAGCCGTGAGCTCCCGCACCGCAGCTCCAAAGGCCTCCAGGTGCTGCGGCCGCTCCGCATCCAGCACCACCCAGGGGTTACCTGCCAGCCCGGCCAGGTGGCTGATCAGGCTGTCCTTTGAACCCTCCAGCAGTTGGCTGCTGAGCAACTGAACCGGGCCCGCCCGGCCGCCGGTTTTTTCCCTGATCCAATCCGGCAGGAAGCTGGTGCCGTAGCCAAACAGCCGGTCCTGGGCGAAGGCGCTGCTGTGCACCGGTTGGCCGTGCAGATAGTGAACCCCTCCCGCCGTGGTGCGGCCACCGGGCAAAAAGGCCGGGGCCAGAAAGCTGGCATCGAAGGGCCCCAGTTCGGCTGCTAATTCCTCGGCCAACACCTCGGCCTCCAGGGGGAAATGGCCCCGCAGGGTCGAATCACCGCGGCTGACGATCCAGCAGCGTTCAAAGGTTCCGTTGGCCAATCCAGCCGCCAACTCCGGCTTCAGGGCGCGGCAAATTTCCCGGATCCGCTGGCGGGCATCGCCTGGATCGAGGGCCCGGGTATTGGCCAGCAAAAACAGCAGGGGCGAAGGATGGGCCAAACCCCGGCGCAGGCTGGCGGCATCCCAGCGCAGCAGCAGGGGGCAACTGTGCACCGTCTGGGAGCCGGTGGGGTCGTCGTCTAAGACGACAATCTTGATGGGGGCGGCCATGGCACCATCGTGCCGTGATGACCCCTCAGCCCAGGGAACTACAGGAGCTGGTGCGCACGCTGCATCAGCAGGGCACCCCCTGGCTGCCTTCTGGCCTGGGTAGCCGCCTCGACTGGGGACCCCCTAGCCCGATGGAGTTGGTGCTGAGCTGCAGGGAGCTCAATGGGGTGATCGAGCACAGCCCCGGCGATTTCACCGTGCGGGTGCGGGCCGGCACACCCCTGCTGGAGGTGCAGGCGGCCCTGGCCCAGCACCGGCAATGGTTGGCCATAGATATGCCCTGGGGCAGCGGGCCAAGTGATCTCACCAAAACAACCGGCGCATCCAGTGGCAGCATCGGCGGCCTGGTGGCCCGGGGTCTGGCGGGGGGCTATCGCCAGCGCTACCTGGGCATCCGCGACCAACTAATCGGCATCAGCCTGATCCGCGCCGATGGGGTCGAGGCCAAGGCCGGCGGCAAGGTGGTCAAAAACGTGGCCGGCTACGACCTGATGCGACTGCTGGCCGGCAGTTGGGGGTCGCTGGGCCTGATTACCGAACTGAACCTGCGCACCCTGCCGATTCCGCCCGGGCGCCTGGGCCTCTGGATCCAGGGCGACCTAACTCCCCTGGCCGAACTGGGCCGCTGGCTGCTCAACTCCAGCCTGAGCCCGGAGCGAATTGATTGGTGGCGGCCCGCCCCTGGCCCCCTGGGCCTGGTGGTGAGCCTGGCCAGCATTAGCCGCCAAACCCTCAACGAACAACTGCTTTGCCTGCAGGAGAAAACAGCGGCGATGGGCCTGGCGAGCACCCCCCTGGAGGCCGAAGCCCTGGCCGAGCTGGAGGCTGATGGGCGTGGGGTTGAAGGGCGCGGAGAAGAGGCGCGAGGGGCTAGTGCCGGGGCCGGTTGGCTGTTGCGGCTGGGGCTGCGATCCAGCGAGGCCCGCGCCCTGCTGGCATCCCCGAGCCTGGAGGGGTTTTCGCTGGTGCTGGGGGCAGGCAGTGGCCTGGGTTATGCCTGGTGCGACAAGCATTCGGCTACGGCCATGCCGGCCTACCGGGTGGAGGCCCTGCGGCGGCTCTGCACGGAGCTGGGGGGTTACCTCAACGTGCTTAAGCAACCGCCCACCAGCAGGATTCCAGCCTGGCTGGATACCCCGGCGCGGCCCATGGTCGAAGCGATCAAGCGCCAGTTCGATCCAAAGCAACAGCTGGCCCGGGGCCGCCTGCCTGGGGTTCAGCCACTGCCCTAGGCAGGCCAGGCAGCCCCGCCAGCCAGTCGAGCAGGGCGGCATTGACCTGCTCTGGCACCTCATCATGGGGACAGTGGCCCGCCTCCAGCACCACCTCCTTGGTGCCCTCAGGGGCATGGCGCTGGAATACCGAACGCCGGCCCACCGCATTGATCCAGGGGTCACGGATCCCCCAAAGCAACAACAGGGGCGAGCGCAGCTCGGCAAACAATTCATCGAGGGGCTGGCCCTGGGGAATATCAAACACGGTGCGGAACACGCCAAAGGCGCCCGGATCCAGTGATGGCAGACGAATCGCCTCCACCAGGGCATCGTCGACGTTGGTTTTGTCGATATAAACCTGGTTGAGGGTGCGGCGAATCGTGGCGGGGCGGCGCAGGTTTTCAAATAGCAGCCTTTGCAGCACCGGGCTTTTCAGCAGAGCCCCACCAATTGTTTGGCGGGCAATCGCCCCCCAGCCCTTGGGCGGCGCCTTCTCGTCGCTGAAGGGGCCCGCCGCATTCACCAGCACCACCCCGGCCGACTGCTCCGCCAGGGCTGCCCCAGCTGCCAGGGCGGCAAAGCCCCCCAGGGAATTGCCCACCAGCACCGTGGGCCGGCCGATCTGTTCAGCCACATAGGCGCAAAGTTGGTCGCGCCAGAGCGCTCCGCCGTAGCTGAGCTCCGCCGGCTTGGCGCTGCGGCCAAAGCCCAGTAGGTCGATGGCGTGCACCTCATGGCGCTCGGCCAACACTGGGATGTTGTGGCGCCAATGGTCGGTGGAGGCGCCAAAGCCATGCACCAGCAGGATCGCCGGGCCCTCGGGCTGGGCAGGTGCCGCCGTCACGGCATAGACGGGATGGCCGGCGTAGCTCCAGGGCTGCGGATTCGACACAGGAGCCACCACGTAGGTCGCCAGGGTGGTTGATGCTAGGGAGATCCGCAGCGCACCATTGCCCCTCACCAGCCCGGACTGGATCCCCTTCCTGCCGGGGATCGCCCTCTGGGCCCTGGCGCTCTATCTGCCCTTGAGCGTCCCCCTTGCCCGCCTGGAGGAAGTGTTGGCGGCAGGCTCCCTGCCGGAGGCGGTCCAGCAGGTGGTGCTGGTGATCAGCAGCCTGCTGCTAGCCCTCACCATCGGGGTGCTGGCCGACCTCGCCCTGAGCTGGGCCCTTGGCCCCGACTGGGCCAGCAGCCTCGGCCTGATCGCCGCCGGCTGGGGGTTGTTCACAGCACTCGCCAGTCGAGCCAGGGAAGGTGGGGAATAATGGCCGGCGTGCGTCGGCGGTAATCCAGATAGCTGGGGTGAACCGCCGCCAGGGCCCGCTCCTCCCGGCGCGCCTTGCCACCCAGCACGGCCGCCAGACCCAGCAACAAGCCCAGATGCAAAAGGCTGCCCAGGGCCATGGCCACCCCCAGCGAGCACAACAGCACCGCTTGATAGAGGGGATGGCGGCAGCGGCCATAGGCACCGCTGATCACCAGAGGGGCGCCCGGGATCGGATCGGGCAGGGGGGTCAGGCTGGCTCCGAGACCGAAGAACGCCTGGGCCGCCAGGGTTAGGCCCACCAGGAACAGCCCAGCTCCGCCGAGGGCCAGCGGCAGGGGCCAGGCATAGCCAAAGGCTCCCGGGGCAGGCCAGGGGGGCAGCAGGTGCGCCGTGATTAGGCCCAACTGGGCCAGCAGCCACCACTCGCCATGGCGGTTGTCGAACCAGCCGGCCCAGGTGAAGCCCCAGACAGTGCGCCAGTTAGGGGCGCAGCCATCCTTTTTGTTCGGCATCGCTGAGCTGGCCGGAAAGCGCCAGCCTGAGAAAGCAGCAGTCTGAGCAGGATCGCCCCCAGGCAATTTTGATGTGCTGTTCACCACCAAAGGGCCTTTGATCCGCAATTTCCATGGCTACCCGTGGCACATTCGACGCCTGACCCATGTCTTCCCAGCTGAGCCGGCGATGAACAATCAAATCGACCGCTGGCGCTGGGAGCTTTCAGCCTGATGACCACACCACGCAACCTGCGCCTGCCCACCCCGGGCTGCTTCGCCGACCCTGACCGCAGCGGCCTCGCTGCGGAAGACGTGTTCGACGGCATGACCGAACACCTCTTTTTCACCCTCGGGAAACTGGCCCCCACCGCCAGCCGCCATGACCTCTACATGGCCCTCAGCTTCGCGGTGCGCGACCGGCTGATGACCCGCTATCTGGCGGGTATCGAAGCGCTCAGCGCCACCCCCACCCGCGTGGTGGCCTACCTATCGGCCGAATTCCTGATCGGTCCCCAGCTGGGCAACAACCTGCTGATGCTGGGCATCCAAGAGGAGGCGGCAGAGGCCCTGCGCCGTTTTGGCATCGACGACATCAACGACATCCTCGACGTAGAAGAGGAGCCGGGCCTGGGCAATGGCGGCCTCGGGCGGCTGGCGGCCTGCTTCCTCGAATCCCTGGCATCCCTGGAAATCCCTGCTACCGGCTACGGAATTCGCTACGAATTCGGCATCTTCGACCAGCTAATTCGTGACGGCTGGCAGGTTGAAATCACCGACAAATGGCTCAAGGGTGGATGGCCCTGGGAAATCCCCCACCCAGACCAGGCCTGCTTTGTGGGCTTTGGCGGCCGCTCCGAAAGCTACAAAGACGAGCAGGGCGCCTACCGGGTGCGCTGGATCCCTGAAGAGCATGCGATTGGCATCCCCCACGACGTGCCCGTCCTGGGGTATCGGGTGAATACCTGCGACCGGCTGCGGCTGTGGCGGGCCGATGCCACCGAGTCGTTTGACTTCTATGCCTTCAACAGCGGCGACTACTACGGCGCCGTCGAAGAGAAGGTGGGTTCGGAAACCCTCTCGAAGGTGCTGTATCCCAACGATGGCACCGATGAGGGCCGTCGCCTGCGCCTGAAGCAGCAGCACTTCTTCGTTTCCTGCTCCCTGCAGGACATGATCCGCAACCTCGATGCCCGGGGCATCCCAATCACCGATTTTCCCGACCACTGGGCGGTCCAGCTGAACGACACCCACCCCTCGATTGCGGTGGCCGAGCTGATGCGGCTGCTGATCGACGACAAGCACCTCGAGTGGGATGCGGCCTGGGACATCACCAGCCGCTCCCTGGCCTACACCAACCACACCCTGCTGCCGGAAGCCCTAGAGAAGTGGGGCCTGCCCCTGTTTGGCTCCCTGCTGCCGAGGCACCTGGAGCTGATCTACGAGATCAACAACCGCTTCCTCCAACAGGTTCGGCTCAAGTACCCCGCCAATGAGGCGATCCTGCGCAAGGTTTCGATCATTGATGAGGACGGCACCAAGGCCGTGCGCATGGCCCATCTGGCCACGGTGGCCTCGCACCACGTCAACGGCGTGGCCGCCCTCCACAGCGACCTGGTCAAAAGTGAGCTGTTCCCCGAATTTGCGGCCCTCTGGCCGGAGAAATTCACCAATGTGACCAATGGGGTCACCCCCAGGCGCTGGATCGCCCTGGCCAACCCCCAGCTCTCGGCCCTGCTCAACGAGGCCATCGGCGATGGCTGGGTCAACGACCTCGACCAGCTCAAGGGCCTGGAGCGCTTCAGCGAAGACAGCGCCTTCCTGGAGCGTTGGGGCGCCACCAAGCTGGCGGTTAAGACCCATCTCAGCAACTACATCCATCGCCACAACGGAGTTTTGGTGGATCCGGCCTCGCTCTTCGACGTGCAGGTAAAGCGGATCCACGAATACAAGCGCCAGCACCTCAATGCCCTGCAGGTGATTGCCCACTACCTGCGCATCAAGAACGGCACCGCCGGCGACGCCGCCCCCCGCACCGTGATCTTTGGCGGCAAGGCCGCCCCGGGTTACGCCATGGCCAAGCTGATTATTCGCCTGATCAACGGCATCGCCGAAACGATCAATGCCGACCCCGAGATGGAGGGGCGGCTGAAGGTGATCTTCCTGGCGGATTACAACGTCAAGTTGGGGGAAAGGGTCTATCCCGCCTCCGATCTTTCGGAGCAGATATCCACCGCCGGCAAGGAGGCCTCCGGCACCGGCAACATGAAATTTGCCATGAATGGGGCGCTCACCATCGGCACCCTCGATGGCGCCAACGTGGAAATTCGTGAGCAGGTGGGAGCTGAAAACTTCTTCCTGTTTGGCAAAACCGCAGAGGAAATTGCCGCCCTGGGCAGTGCCGGCTACCGCCCCTGGGAGCTAATTGGCAGCATGCCCGAGCTCACCGAGATCCTGCGGCTGATCGAGCAGGGCCACTTCAGCCATGGCGACAGCGACCTATTCCGGCCGCTGCTGCAAAACCTCACCGGCAGCGATCCCTTCTTTGTGTTGACTGATTTCAACGACTACCTGCGCGCCCAGGGGGAAGTGGACCAGGCCTGGCTTAACCGGCCCCACTGGAACCGGATGTCGTTGTTGAATACTGCCCGCACAGGCTTTTTCTCCTCCGATCGCTCGATCAAGGATTACGCCAAGCGGATTTGGAAGGCCGAGAGCTACCCGGTCACGATCACCTGCGAACTCGACTAGTTCGGCAGGTCCGGGGTTTGGTGCAGCAGGCGGTTCAAGCGCAGCCGGTCCGCATTGAGCGGATCGGGGGCCAGTTCACCGGCCAACTCCCGGAAGGCCTGCTCCACTTCCTCGGGCACCCGCACATCAAAGATGCGCTCCATCAGGGCCTCGATCGAAAACAGGTGGGCATTGATGTTTTCCAGGTCAGCCATGGCCTGCTGGAGCTGGTCGGGCCCATCTTCAGCCGATTCAGAGCTGGCTTGATGGCTCTCTGCAGCGATCGCCCTCGGGGCCGGGGCCAGGTTGGCCGCACCCTCCTGATCTTTATTTAGCTCTTCCTGCTTCTCGTCTTGCTTTTGGAGCTCTTCGCGTTTCTGCAGCTCTTCCATCACCCGGCCCGCCAGGGTGCGAAAAGATTGCAAGGCAGCCCAATTGAGCTCCTGCTGCTGGCGCAGGGTGGGATTTTCACGGATCAATCGGTCGTGTTCCCGATAAAACCGTTGGCAATCAGGGCATTGGCAGGGCTCTTCTGGCACCGCAGTCCCTAGTCCTTTGAAGGACCATCATGGCATTCAGGCGGCCAGGGGTCCGTCATCAAGGAAGTTGTCGCCATAGGCATCGCCTAGGTCATCGGTCAAATCACTGGCTGCGGGCAGGGGAATCTCGATGGTGGTGACCACGTTGATCACGTCGCGCAACCGCATCGAATCGGCAAACCAACCCATGGCCTGTTCCACATCCCCGCGCTTTTCAGCATCGGTGGCCTGTTCTTCGTGGGCCTCAGCCAGCAACGCCAACCAACAGAGGCAACGGGCCTGCACCACCGAGAGATCGAGCTCATCGGGCTGGCTATCGGCAATCCGCTCACTTTCCTGTTGCACCAGCAAACGCAGGCGCAGATCGTGGAGCTGGGTCATCGCAGTGAAACGATTCCCCATACGCTAGCGGCGGTGGCCGAAATGGCCAAGCCACCACCTGTAGCGGCGGCTACCGAGTTGCTGGCAGGGGGATTACGGGGCTGGCGGGACTCGAACCCACGACCTACGGTTTAGGAAACCGAGTGAGCTGCAGACGTCACAAAGACTTTTGGGGCGGGGTCGAGGCCGGAGTGAGCCGCCGCGGCCGCTGCTGTTCTCCCACTAAACCTCTGCGTCCAATCTCCATGACTAGCCATCACCCCAAGCACTCGGACAACTTGTCCAGACAGGTCTTGCCGGCCGTGCCCCGAGTTCCCCGCACACGCTGACACCCAACTGCACTCATGACGATGCGGAAGCCCTGGTTCTGGAGCACCTGGAATTCGCTTATCGGGGGCCGGGCACTACTCCGCCCGAACGCCGATCCCTCGCGACGATCTTCAGCAGGGAGCTGCTATTGGTCTGCGGAAGGCGGCCCGCCGCTACGACCCAGGCCACGCCCCGGGCATTTCTTCGCCTTTGCCCGCCCGTTCATCAACGGCGAGATCGGCCACTACCTGCGTGACAAGGGGTTCCCGCTCGGGATCCCTGGCCGCTGGCGGGAACTGCATGCCCGCAGCCGAAAGTTGATGCAGAGCGGCTGCTCCGCCGAGGAAGTGCCCCTGCTGCTGAGGATCAGTCTGGAGCGATGGCCCGAGACCGTACAAGCCTGCGCCGTAAGAGTGGTGGCTCTGCCGGTGGAAGGGTGGGAGCCAGAATCTTGATCTCCAATTACTCTTGAACTCAAGACCGCTGGGGTTGGCGGTTAACGAACCGGCCATGACACCAGCCGATCAAGCCACTCCTAAAGCAGATACAGCCTTTTCCGTCCGCCGCCGCCAGGGACGTGACCGGAGCGTGATCCAGGTGAGTAGCTCCGTGAGCGCCATGGATGCCCTACGGGCGCGCATCAGGACCCAAAGCAAGAAGGTGGCTGTTCATATCCAGACCGATCTGGCAGCCCAAGCATTCATCGACGACTGGACCACCCCTGAGCAGCAGAACCGTTGATCGCAGTCTTGGAGCTCAAGGCAGGTCAGATCGTCACCGTTGACTGGCGCAAGGATCCCGATGATCCAGCTATGGATCCCCACCCCCCTGAGCCCAACAGGCTTAGGCCAGCAGTGATGGTGCAGGACACAGAACTTTTTGATCCCTCCTACCCCACGGTTCTGGTTGTACCGATGACCGGTGACCGCGAACTGGTGATGGCAGATCTGACGGTAGTTCTGCAGCCCACAGCGACCAATGGCTGCAAAAAGGTGAGCTACTTGGTGCCTCAGAACCTCACGTGCGTTGCCAAGACGCGCATCAAAGAGGTGACTGACTCCCAAATCACCGAGGCGCAGCTGCAGAAACTGCGCCAGCTGATCGTGCTGATGATCGGCGCCCTCACCTGAGACTCCCGTCGGCAATAGGGGGAAAGCTCCACACACCCTGAGCCAGCCCTTCTTGGGAGACGACGGCATGCGCCTGGACAAAGTTGCCATGACCCGCTCAGGCCACCTCAGGTGCCCACCCCTGCTGCGATAAAGAAGTTCAGGTTGCCCGCAGGCGTACCCGACCACCCGACACATCAAGGGTGACCCCGTGGCCTTTCAGCTTCAGAGCAGCGTTCTGGCGGGCGAGCCAGGGATCGGACGGGGGCACCAGATTTGCCTAATCATGGTCGATTCGGGCCAATTTGCCTAATTTTTTGCCTAACGCCAGAGCCCGGCTGAAGCGACCTTTTTAGCCCTTGCTTCCCAGAAAAACCTAGCCAAGACTGGGTTTATGAAAGACGGGGCTGGCGGGACTCGAACCCACGACCTACGGTTTAGGAAACCGTCGCTCTATCCGGCTGAGCTACAGCCCCCCGCGGAAAACCCGCAGGGGCATTATGGGATGTGAAAGCAGGCGAGGTGGTCGCGATCAAGGCGGGCAGGCCCTTGGGCCCAGCCACACTTGATTGAGGAAAGTCCGGGCTCCCCAATGGCCAGGCTTGCTGGGTAACGCCCAGTGCGGGTGACCGTGAGGAGAGTGCCACAGAAACACACCGCCGATGGCCCGGGTTTACCCGTGGCACAGGTAAGGGTGCAAGGGTGCGGTAAGAGCGCACCAGCAGCATCGAGAGGTGCTGGCTAGGTAAACCCCGGCTAGGAGCAAGGCCCAGGGACAACGGTTGGCCATGGAACCAGTCCCGACAAAAGTGCGCCGCTTGAGGCCACCGGCAACGGTGGTCCTAGACAGATGATCACCCCCAAGGTGCAAGGCTTTTGCCACGGACCAAGGTGAACAGAACCCGGCTTATGTCCTGCTTTCACCCCCTTAAATGAACCCAGATCGACGCCAGCAACTGGTTGCCTTTCTGCAGACGCTTGGGGTCGATCCCCTCGCCCCTGGCGGGCCCGGCGCTGCGGAGCAGGCCCTGGCGCCGGTGGAGGAGGCCCTTACCCACAGCTCCACCGGCAGGGTCCAAAACCACGAGCGGTTGGAATTTTTAGGCGATGCGGTGCTGCGGCTGGCGGCCTCGGATTTTCTGCAGCAGCAGCATGGCGAGCTGAGCGTGGGTCGCTGCTCAGCCCTACGGGCCCAACTGGTCAGTGACCGCTGGCTGGCCGAGCTGGGGGAGCGCTGCGGCATTGATGCGGTGCTGCAGCTGGGGCCGATGGCCAGCGGCGACCTGGCGGGTAAAGCCACCGTGCGGGCCGAGTGTGCAGAAGCCCTGATCGGTGCCCTCTATGAGGCCTGGGGCGGCAGGGAGGGTGGCGGGCTACAACCCGTGCACCAATGGCTCACGCCCCACTGGCAGGCAGCAAGCCGGGAGCTCCTGGCCGATCCCGACCTACACAACTGGAAATCGGCCCTACAGGAATGGAGCCAGGCCCAGGCCGCAGGTTTGCCCAGCTACAGCTGCAGCGAACAAAGCCAGGTGCATGCCGATCCCAAACGGTTTCGCTGCACGGTGGCGATCAATGGCGAGCAAAGGGGCGAGGGATCCGGGCCCTCTAGGCGCGCCGCCGAACAGGACGCGGCCCGGGTGGCCATCGCATCGATCCGCAAAGCCGGCCCTGGGCTCAGGCCTGCTCGAGGGTCTTGAGCGGCAGGGTCACCAGCTTGTCCCAGTTGCCACCCTCAAACAGCACCGCGGCCCGGCTGCCGCTGATCCGCTGCACAAAGCCCTTGTAGCCGTTGTAAATCGAGCGGCCATCACGCACCACCACCGTGGAACCGGGAAGGATCGGCAGAGCGGCCATGGAAGCCAAGGGGACGTGTTGCCATTATCGACTTAACCAAGGCCGGCTGGCGATGGAAAACGGTCAAAGTGCCGACTTGAACGAAGAGTTGATGGTGGTGGGCAAGCTGGTGGCGGCCCAGGGGCTCAAGGGTGAGCTGCGCATTTTGCCCCTGAGCGATTTTTCCCAGCGCTTCACCGAGGCGGGTCAACGCTGGTTGCAACGCCGCCAGGATCCCCCGCGCAGCATCGAGCTAATCAGCGGCAGACAGCTGCCGGGCAAGGAGCTTTTTGTGGTGCGATTGGCCGGGGTGGAGAGCCGCGAAGCCGCTGAAGCCCTGGTGGGGGAGCAGCTCCTGGTGCCCGCCAACGATCGCCCCCAGCTGGCCGAGGGGGAATTTCACCTGCTCGATCTGGTGGGGCTTGAGGTGCGGCTCGAGGGAGAAAAAATTGGCACCATCAGCGACCTGATCCACGCCGGCAACGATCTGCTGGAAATCGACCTGGGCGTGCGCAAAATCCTGGTGCCCTTTGTGGAGGCGATCGTGCCCCAGGTGGAGATCAAGGCCGGCTGGGTGGCAATCACTCCACCGCCTGGCTTGCTGGAGCTCTAGGCCCAAGAACCGTTTGAATGGTGCTGCCTCCAGCAACCGGCCGCCGTGAGCACCCTGGTACCCGTAATCCTCTGCGGTGGCACCGGCACCCGGCTGTGGCCCCTGTCTAGGGCCAGCTATCCCAAGCAGTATTGGCCCCTAGCTGGCGCCGGGGATGAAACCCTGCTCCAGCAAACCCAGCTGCGGCTTAAGGGCCTCGCGGGCCTGGCGCCGCCGCTGCTGATCTGCAACGAAGACCACCGCTTCATCGTGGCCGAGCAAATGCGCCAGATCGACGTGGAACCGGCGGCGATCCTGCTCGAACCGATTGGTCGTAACACCGCACCGGCCGTGGCGGTGGCAGCACTGCAGGCCACGGCCTGGGGCGAGGACCCACTGCTTTTGATCCTGGCCGCAGACCACGTGATCCGCGATGCCGCCCAATTCCGCCGCACCGTGGCCGCCGGCATGGCTGCCGCAGAAAACGGCCAACTGGTGACCTTTGGCATCGTGCCGACTGCCCCGGAAACGGGCTATGGCTACATCGAGGCGACCGAACCCCTCCCGACCGGCTCGGGCGACCAGGCCCCCATACCGATTGCACGGTTCGTGGAAAAACCCGACCGCGCCACGGCCGAGCAGTTTTTGGCCAGCGGTCGCTTCACCTGGAACAGCGGCATGTTCCTGTTTAAGGCCAGCACCATCCTGGCGGAGCTGGAACGCCTGGTACCCGAGGTGGTGGGCGCCTGTCGGGGCGCCATCGCCAACGATTCGGCGGACCTGGAATTTCTAAGGCTGGAGCGGGAAGCCTTCGCCAACTGCCCCAACATCGCCATCGACGTGGCCGTGATGGAGCAGACCCAACTCGGGGCCGTGCTGCCCCTGGCCGCCGGTTGGAGTGATGTGGGCAGCTGGAGTGCCCTCTGGGAAACCGCCGACCAGGACGGCGAGGGCAACGTGCTGCGGGGCCGGGTAATCAGCGAAGGCAGCCGCAACTGCTACCTGCGCAGCGAACACCGGCTGGTGGTAGGCCTGGGCGTGGAGGATCTGGTGGTGGTCGAAACCGACGACGTGGTGCTGGTCGCCCACCGCGATCGGGCCCAGGAGATCAAGGGGATCGTCGGGCAGCTGGAGCGCAGCGGGGCACCGGAAAGCAAGGCCCATCGCCGCATCTACCGGCCCTGGGGCCACTACGACGGCGTCACCGAAGGTGAACGCTGGCAGGTGAAAAAAATAGAGGTAAAACCGGGCGCCAGCCTGTCGCTGCAGATGCACCACCACCGGGCGGAGCACTGGATCGTGGTCAAGGGCACGGCGGTGGTGGAAAAGGATGGCTCCCAGGAGCTGGTGGGTGAAAACCAGAGCACCTACATCCCCCTGGGCTGCAAGCACCGGCTCTCAAACCCCGGCCAAATCCCCGTGCAGCTGATCGAGGTGCAGAGCGGCCCCTACCTGGGCGAAGACGACATCGTGCGCTTTGAGGATCGCTACGGCCGCACCGACCCAGTGCCTACTCCACGGTGACGCTCTTGGCCAGGTTGCGGGGTTGATCCACATCCAGGCCCCGATGGGCAGCGATGTGATAACTCAGCAGCTGCATTGGAATCACCGTCAGCAGGGGGCTCAAGAGCTCATCCACCACCGGCACCGGCAGCAGCTCATCAAACAAATCGGTGTCTGGGCCAACGGGAGCCACACCAATCAAACGGGCATCACGGGCCTTGGCCTCCTGGGCGTTGCTGAGCACCTTGTCGAAGACAGTGCCTGGCACCGCAATCGACACCACCGGCACCTTGGCATCGAGCAGGGCGATCGGACCATGCTTCATCTCACCGGCGGGATATCCCTCGGCGTGGATGTAGCTGATTTCCTTGAGCTTTAGGGCCCCTTCCAGGGCAATCGGGAAGTTGATACCCCGCCCCAGGAAGATCACATCCTGAGTGCCCTCAAATTGGTGGGCCAGCTGGGCGCAGCGGCGATCGCAATCCTGCACCAGTTGCTCGAGCTGCTGGGGGATCAGGCGCAGCTGGGCCACCAGGGAATGGAGTTGCCCAAGCCTGGCTGGGTCTTGCCCTTGGCGCCGCTCGGCAAAAGCCAGGGCCAGGGCGTAGAAGGCCAACAGTTGGCCCAGGAAGGTTTTGGTGGCGGCCACACCCACCTCAATGCCCGCACCGATATCGAGGATGTGGGGCACCAGCCGGCCCAGGGAGCTCTCGGGGCGGTTGGTGATCCCCAGGAACCTGGGGGCAAAGGCGGGATCTGCCGCCCGCTGGCGGCGCTCCTGCTCCATGGCCAAGGCAGCCAGGGTGTCGGCCGTTTCTCCCGATTGGGTTACCCCGATCGTGAGGGTGTGGGGCGCCAGCGGCGGCGGCGAATAGCGAAATTCACTGGCGTAAAACACGCTGGTGGGGATGCCGGCCAGCTGCTCCAGCAGGTAGGCCCCCACCTGGGCCGCATGGCGACTGGTGCCGCAGGCCAGGATCTGGATGCGCTCCACCCCCTCGTAAACCGACTCATCCAGCGGAAGGGCCACCAGGGCGTCTTCTGGCAGATGGCGGGCCACCCAAAGTGCCGCCGTTTCGGGCTGCTCGTGGATCTCCTTGAGCATGAAGTGGCGGAAACTGCGCTTGTCGGCCACGTGCTCGGTGCCGCTGAGCAGGCTGGGGCTGCGCTGCACCCGCTCGCCTGCGGCGTCGTAGAGCTCAATCCCCAAGGGCGTCAGCAGGGCCACCTCGCCGTCCTCCATCGGCAGGATTGTGCGGGTGAAACCCGCCAGGGCGGGGGTGTCGCTGGCACATAGAAATTCACCCTCGCCAAGGCCAATCAGCAGCGGCGCCGCCCTGCGGGCCACCACCAGGGCCCCCGGGGCCCCAGCCCAGACCACCGCCAGGGCATAGGCCCCATGCAGCAGGGGCAACACCTCCTGCACCGCCTGCAATAGCAGGCTGCCGCCGCCAACCCTGCCGGCTGCCAGCCCGTCGCCGCCCTGGAGCCGGGCCAGCTGGCGGGCCAGGAGATGGGGAATCACCTCGGTGTCGGTCTCGGAGAGAAAAACCACCCCCTCTGCCTGCAGTTCTTCCCTGAGGCTGCGGTGGTTCTCGATGATTCCGTTCTGCACCACCGCCAACTGGCCGCTGCCATCTAGGTGGGGATGGGCATTGCGCTCTTCTGGTTTGCCGTGGGTGGCCCAGCGGGTATGGCCAATGCCGCAGTGGCCGGGGGCCCCATGGGCCTCGAAGCGGGCCGTGAGGTTTACGAGCTTGCCTTCGGCCTTGAGGCAATGGAGCTGGCCGGCGTTGCTGCCGGCTTGCAAGTCAATGGTGGCGATGCCCGCGGAGTCGTAGCCCCGATATTCCAGCTGGCGCAGGCCCTCCAGCAACTGGGGGGCCGCCTCCCGCGAACCAATTAGGGCAACGATGCCGCACATAGGGGGGTATATCTACAAAAAAGCCCGGCACTTAGGCCGGGCTTGAGCTTATGGGAGCTTGGCGTTGAGTTCGCCAGATGGCCCGAATTAATAGGCGAGACCCATCGAGCGGCTGGTCTCGTCGCCGAGGTAGACGCGAATGCTGAGGAAGTCGGTGGGGCAGGCGGTTTCGCAGCGCTTGCAGCCCACACAGTCTTCGGTGCGGGGCGAAGAGGCGATCTGGCCCGCCTTACAGCCGTCCCAGGGCACCATTTCGAGCACGTCTAGGGGGCAAGCACGAACGCACTGGGTGCAGCCGATGCAGGTGTCGTAGATCTTGACGGCGTGGGACATGTGCCTCGGTACGGAGTTGCCGGGAACAGACGGCGAGGGTCTCAAATTACCGAGAGCGCGCACCTTCTATCTGCGGCCCAGCTGAGGCCGTCACCCTTGTTCATACGCCGGGGTGAACTGGACAGAACGACCCGTAGAGTGCGTCGACTCTCACAGCGACCATGTCCCAGGAAGCGATCTTCGAGAAAGTGCGCTCGATCGTGGCCGAGCAGCTCAGCGTTGATGCAGGCGAGGTGAAGTCGGAATCCAACTTCCAAAACGATCTCGGCGCCGACTCCCTCGACACCGTCGAGCTGGTGATGGCCCTGGAAGAGGCTTTCGACATCGAAATCCCCGACGAAGCTGCTGAAGGCATCACCACCGTTGGTGACGCCGTCAAGTTCATCCAGGAAAAGCAGGCCTGAGCCGCTCCATGGTGCAGGGTCTCCACCGCGTCGTCGTCACTGGCCTGGGCGCGGTCACACCAATTGGCAACGACGTTTCCAGCTACTGGGAAGGGTTGAGCACGGGCCGCAATGGCGTGGCAGGGATCACCCTGTTCGACGCCTCCCGGCACGCCTGTCGCTTCGCCGCCGAAGTGAAGGGTTTTGATCCCTCGGGTTGGCTTGAACCCAAGGAAGCAAAGCGCTGGGATCGCTTCTGCCAGTTCGGGGTGGTGGCGGCCAAGCAGGCCATTGCCCACGCGGGCCTCACCATTGATGAGAGCAACCAGCACCGGGTAGGTACGGCCATCGGCTCGGGCGTGGGTGGGCTGTTGATGATGGAAACCCAGGCCCAGGTGATGAGCGAACGGGGGCCCGATCGGGTCAGCCCGTTCTGCGTGCCGATGATGATCCCCAACATGGCCACGGGCCTGGCCGCCATTGCCCTGGGGGCCAAGGGTCCCAGCAGCGCCGTGGCCACCGCCTGCGCCGCCGGCTCCAACGCCATCGGCGACGCCTTCCGGCTGATCCAGATGGGTTACGCCGATGTAATGGTCTGCGGGGGCGCCGAATCGGCGATCACGCCCTTGGGCGTGGCTGGGTTTGCCAGTGCCAAGGCCCTTTCCTTCCGCAACGACGACCCCGCCACGGCCAGCCGCCCCTTCGATGCGGAGCGCAATGGCTTTGTGATCGGTGAGGGCGCTGGAATTGTGGTGCTCGAAAGCCTGGAGCACGCCCAGGCCCGAGGCGCCCAGGTGCTCGCTGAGGTGGTGGGTTATGGCATGACCTGCGATGCCCACCACATCACCTCCCCCTCCCCCGGCGGCGTGGGTGGGGCTGAAGCAATGCGCCTGGCCATCCAGGACGCTGGCTTGGAAGCCAAGGACGTCGACTACGTCAACGCCCATGGCACCAGCACCCAGGCCAACGACAGCAACGAGAGCTCGGCGATCAAAAGCGCCCTGGGCGAGCGGGCTTACCAAATCCCGGTGAGTTCCACCAAGTCAATGACCGGCCACCTTCTCGGTGGCAGTGGCGGCATTGAGGCGGTTGCTGCCGTTCTGGCGATGGAGCACGGCCTTGTGCCGCCTACCATCAATTACCAAAATCCCGATCCCAACTGTGATCTGGATGTCGTTCCCAACCAGGCCCGGGAACACAAACTAAACGTGGTGCTCTCCAATTCCTTTGGTTTTGGTGGCCACAACGTCTGCCTGGCCTTCCGCCGCATGGCGTAAGCCAAGCCACTCCTTCCCCCTAACCCCGTCGTCCCATGGTTGCTGCCCCATCCACCTCTGTTGAGTCGCTCTGCGTCAACAGCATTCGCTTTCTGGCGATCGACGCCGTCAACAAGTCGAATTCGGGGCACCCGGGGCTGCCCATGGGTTGCGCACCCATGGCATTTGCCCTCTGGGACAAGGTTCTTCAGCACAACCCCAAGAACCCCAAGTGGTTCAACCGCGACCGCTTCGTGCTCTCGGCCGGCCACGGCTGCATGTTGCTCTACGCCCTGCTGCACCTGAGCGGCTACGACTCCGTCTCGATCGAGGACATCAAGCAGTTCCGCCAGTGGGGATCGGCCACCCCAGGCCACCCGGAAACATTTGAAACCGCGGGCGTCGAAGTAACCACAGGCCCCCTCGGGCAGGGCATCTCCAACGCCGTGGGCCTGGCCCTGGCGGAGGCCCACCTGGCCGCAAAATTCAACAAGCCTGGCCTCAAGCTCGTCGATCACCACACCTTCGTGATCATGGGTGACGGCTGCCATCAGGAGGGTGTTTCCAGTGAGGCCGCCTCCCTGGCCGGCCACCTGGGCCTGGGCAAGCTGATCGCCCTCTACGACGACAACCACATCACCATCGACGGAAACACCAACGTTTCCTTCACAGAGGATGTGCTCAAGCGCTATGACGCCTACGGCTGGCACACCATCCACGTGAAGGATGGCAACACCGATGTGGCCGCCATTGCCAAAGCAATCGAGGAAGCCAAGGCCGTCACCGATCGGCCCTCGATGATCAAGGTGACCACCACCATCGGCTACGGCTCCCCCAACAAAGCCAACACCGCCGGCGTCCACGGCGCCGCCCTCGGTGCTGAGGAAGCAGCCCTAACCCGTAAGGCCCTTGACTGGAACTACGGCGACTTTGAAGTACCCCAGGAGGCCTACGACCACTGGCGTCAAGCGATTAACCGCGGCGCAGCCCTTGAATCCGAGTGGAACCAAACACTCGCTGATTACCGCAGCCAATATGCGGCCGAAGCTGCTGAATTCGAACGCCAACTGCGGGGCGAATTGCCCGCCAACTGGGACGCCAGCCTGCCCAGCTATGGCGCCGATGACAAGGGACTGGCCACCCGCCAGCACTCCTACAACTGCCTAAACGCTTTTGGCCCTGGCCTGCCGGAATTGATCGGCGGTTCCGCCGACCTCACCCACTCCAACTTGACCGACATCAAGGGGGAGAAGGGCTTCCAGAAGGGATCCGAGGCCAATCGCTACCTGCACTTCGGGGTGCGCGAGCACGCCATGGCGGCGATCATGAACGGCATCGCCTATCACGGCAGCGGCCTGATCCCCTACGGCGGCACCTTCGCCGTGTTCGCTGGCTACATGGTGGGCGCCATGCGTCTTTCCGCCCTCAGCGAATTGGGTGTGATCTATGTGCTCACCCACGACTCGATTGGCCTGGGTGAGGACGGCCCGACCCACCAGCCGATCGAAACCCTGGCCAGCCTGCGGGCGATCCCCAACATGCTGGTGATCCGCCCAGGTGATGGCAACGAAACCAGCGGCGCTTACCAGGTGGCAATCACCAACCGCAAGCGGCCCACGGTGATGTTCCTCAGCCGCCAGGCAATGGCCAACCAGGCCAACTCCAAGGCAGCCCATGTGGCCAAAGGCGGTTACATCCTGGAAGACAGCAACGGCAGCCCCGACCTGATCCTGATCGGCTCAGGCACGGAGCTGGAGCTCTGCACCAAGGCAGCAACCCAACTGCGCGCCGAAGGTAAAAACGTGCGGGTGGTTTCGATGCCCTGCGTTGAGCTGTTTGAAGAGCAGGATGCCGCTTACCGCGAAAGCGTGCTGCCCGCCGCCTGCCGCAAGCGCCTGGTGGTGGAAGCCTCCAGCTCCTTTGGCTGGCACAAGTACACCGGCTTCGATGGCGACACCGTCTCGATCGATCGCTTTGGTGCCTCTGCCCCAGGCCCCCTACTGCTCGAGAAGTTCGGCTTCACCGTCGAAAACGTGGTGGCCAAGGCGAAAGCCCTGGGCTGAAGCAATGCCGGTCGAATCTGCTGATCACCAAGCTAAAGAGGGCTATCAGCTATCTAAATCTCCTGCTGCCACAAGGCTCAGGAGATTTTATTTTATAAAGAATAGAAACAATGGCCCAATAAAGCAGCAAGGCCAAAAACGCCGCTTTGGCATTGCCGGCGCGTTGAACGTCCTGATCACCAATGGAGTACTACAGGCGTTGCTTGCAAGCAATCAAGTGACAATCACCATGGCAACCCTAACAAGTCAGATAATCAATACGACGTTGGGATACCTAATATACGGAAGAGTGGTTTTCAAGACAAAAGGCCTAGGACGCCACCGCCCGATAATTCGATACTTAATCCTAATGTCAGCGATGTGGGGACTAAACACAGTTGGCATCAAAATAGGGATAGCTTTAACAATAAAAAAGAGCATCATGGCAGCCGCAATTATACCGTTCTTAGCCGTGCCATCCTTTTTAGTGCAAAAATACTGGGTCTTCAAAAAATGAAACTTAGCATTATCGTCCCCTGCTACAACGAATCAATAACAATCCTTGCGCTCATTGACGCCGTAAAGAAATCGCCCATTAGCGAACGCGAGATCATAATTGTTGATGACGGCTCAACAGATGGAACCAGAGAAATTCTTGCCACAATTGAAGACTCGGAAGTCCGAGTTATCCTTCACGCCCATAACATGGGGAAAGGAGCAGCTTTGCGTACAGGATTTGCAGCCGCGACAGGTGATATCTGTATTGTTCAAGATGCAGACCTGGAATACGATCCACAGGAGTTTCCGATAGTAATCCAACCAATTCTGGATGGGAAAGCAGATGTGGTCTTCGGCAGCCGCTTTCAGGGCGGGAGACCGCACAGGGTGGTCTATTTCTGGCACCGAGTCGGGAACGGTTTCTTAACGCTGCTGAGCAATTTATTCACGGACTTAAATCTTTCAGACATGGAAACATGTTATAAAGCCTTCAGCCGCGAGGTGATTCAATCAATCAACATTCGCGAGAATCGCTTTGGATTTGAACCAGAGGTGACAGCAAAGATTGCCAAGATGAATTTAAGAATATACGAGGTTGGCATTTCTTACTACGGACGAACATATGACGAAGGCAAGAAAATTGGATGGCGGGATGGCTTTAGAGCTATCTACTGCATTTTCAAATACAACCTAACCAAAGGCTGATGCAGAGAAGAGAGACTACAACGTTGAACGCAAAAAGCCTAACTCCAAGGGCGCAACTCTCAGCCAAAGAGTGTATTTGGCTTCTAATAAGCATGCTGCTGGGAGCTCTCTATATTGTCTCAGCGGTTGACCCTGCACGAATGGATGCAGACATCATTGTATCCACGTTAGCCTCTCTGAAGAATCCGACTTTGTACTATTGGGGGCAGGACAGGCTGTTTTCGTTAATACCCATGATGCTACTACCCTTCAGGAATATCGAATGGAACCTGTACCTTAATACTTTTTTTCATGCGGCTTTTTTCTCTGCCTTGATCCTTATAATACAGCAGTCAATAGACGGCAATAGAATCAAAACTATAGGCACACTAATGGCAACACTTATAGTATTGAATTACATCATGCCTACATCTGAGCTATTTACATTTGCCAAGCACGCACAGCCTTATGCAGCATCAACTGTATTCATGATCGCAGCTTTCTGGATAGACTCAAGATTGACCAGGCCTGAAAATTGGAAGAAGCAAATTGCAATTTGCACTGTCATAGCAATAGTTTCACTTCTATTGAATCCTTTGACTCTATTATTTGGCCTGGGCCTGCTATTGCCTAGGTCAATAACTTACCCAAAGTTGCATTTATCAGCTTTTCAAGATCGCGATGGTATCACTAATCTGCGATGGTTAGCTATCCTTTTTTCAGCCTTTTTAGTTGCAGTCATTTCAAAATATTTTTACTCTCAAAGTTACGATATTACTAGAACCACATTAGGGGTTAATATTTCATACTTCACTCCCGCACTAAGAATAACAGTAGAGCGCTTAATTGAATCTTTTGATAGAAATTACTTTGCAATGTGCGCTGCAGCGCTTGGATTTCTTACTTGTCTTTACACGTGCCTAAGCCGATTGAGTGATTTTATCTACAATATACTGACTGAGGAAGTTTTGTCGCCAAAACAAACTGCCGAGACCGTAGCAAGTATTCCCTTATACGATGCCATTGCTTGCGCCGCAATTGTTAACTTGCTAACACTGATACCCATTCTCTCTTCGGAATGGTATCGCCTTAATGACTACAGTCTAAGGTATATTTTTCCTGTCTATTTAGTGATAATTATTGGGCTGTGCAGAATCATAAATTTTATATTTTCCTTATTGCTGGTCAACTCTATGCTGAGTAGCAACATCCATTCGGCACGAGGAATCAGAAATGTTGGCACGTACATGGCATTAACAAGCTGCATTGTCGCCATTTTAATCAGCTCATTTAGGCCAATTGCCCCAAGTTTATTGACATATAAAGAATTTTCCCGAGTACAACCAGCATACAGGGATTTATTAAATAGCGTTCAGGTTACTGACAATACATTTATAGGGGGTAGCTATTGGCTTAGCTGGCCATTTAAAGCCTTGGGCTTAAGCGAAGGATATGATATAGGAGTAATCACAGATCGCTCGAGATTTGATCCTATTTCCAGACAGAGAGAAGACATTCTTGACGATCACATTAGAAAGGGAGAAGGATTTACCTTTATATGCCTATCCGAGGGTCAAGGAATTAGCAATTGCGAAAGTTTCTTGAAAGACAAGATCCAAAGCATCTCCGGCAACTTTAGAGATTGGGAACAGAATGTAGAAGGAAAACCAATAACTTATTTAATTTATGGAGAAATGCGTTCAACAGAGATGCGTTACGAATCATCTTAGACTTGGGGAATCTCCAAATCGGTTGGAGCCTTGATGGTCACTGGGCTTATTTTTTTAAACAGACAGTTACTGGGCTTATTGTGAAAAGCCAATGGTGACCCTGGCCAACATTCAAGGCAGTCAATACAAAAAATTAATCAATCTTCAGATTAAATCCGAGATTTTAAGCAATAAATTATCCTGCGCAATGTCGCAAAGAGTTGAAGCCCCAAGAGGGTGCTAAACGAATCAAGTAACTCCGGTGCGCACACTAAAAGTCCAGAGAAGATTGTTTATGGGATTCGATTATGCCAATACAAATATCGGAAACAACACCTAGCCCGCAATCACTATCTTAAGTGGTAGCGACAGGGGCCAGAAATGATCAGTATGGAATAAGCAGAAACTAATTAGAGAGCAGATGGCTCTCTAATTAGTTTTTGCTTCGCCAACACCTGCTCCAGCCCTGCCAGATCCTCATCGGTGATCTTGGTTTGCATCGGGCAGTGCTTAGGGCCGCACATCGAACAGAACTCGGCCTGCTTATAGATATCGGCCGGCAGGGTTTCGTCGTGGTATTCCCGAGCCCGTTCGGGATCTAGCGACAGATCAAACTGCTTGTTCCAGTCGAAGGCGTAGCGGGCCCGGCTCAGTTCGTCGTCGCGGTCGCGAGCGCCCGGGCGGTGGCGGGCAATGTCTGCGGCGTGGGCGGCGATCTTGTAGGCGATCAGACCCTCGCGGACGTCTTCGGCATTGGGCAGACCCAGGTGCTCCTTGGGGGTCACGTAGCAAAGCATGGCCGTGCCGTACCAGCCGGCCATGGCCGCGCCGATGGCGCTAGTGATGTGGTCGTAGCCGGGGGCAATGTCGGTGACAAGGGGGCCGAGCACATAGAAGGGGGCCTCGCTGCACTCCTCCATCTGCTTCTTGACGTTGAACTCGATCTGATCCATCGGCACATGGCCCGGACCCTCCACCATCACCTGGATGTCGTGCTCCCAGGCGCGGCGGGTGAGCTGGCCCAGGGTTTTGAGCTCAGCCAGCTGGGCGGCATCGGAGGCGTCGTGCTGGCAACCGGGCCGCAGCGAATCGCCAAGAGAGAAGCTGCAGTCGTAGCGCTTGAAGATTTCGATGATGTCATCGAAATGGGTGAACAGGGGGTTTTGTTTGTGGTGATACAGCATCCACTGGGCCAGGATGCCACCGCCGCGGCTGACGATGCCGGTGAGGCGACCCTTGACCAGGGGTAGGTGCTCGATCAGCAGGCCGGCGTGGATTGTCTGGTAGTCGACCCCCTGCTGGCAGTGCTTTTCGATGATGTGCAGGAAGTCATCGGCATCGAGCTTCTCGATCGAGCCATGCACGCTCTCGAGGGCCTGATAGACGGGCACTGTGCCGATAGGTACCGGCGAGGCATTGATGATCGCCGTGCGCACCTCATCGAGGTTGACGCCGCCGGTGGAGAGGTCCATCACCGTGTCGGCGCCATATTTCACCGCCAGGCGCAGCTTGGACACCTCCTCATCCAAATCGGAAGCGTTGGGCGAGGCGCCGATGTTGGCGTTGACCTTGCACCTACTGGCAATGCCGATCGCCATCGGCTCCAGGTTGGGGTGGTTGATGTTGGCCGGGATGATCATCCGGCCCCGGGCCACCTCCTCCATCACCAGGGATTCGGGCAGGTTTTCCAGCTTGGCCACAAAGGCCATTTCCTCAGTGACCACCCCCTTACGGGCGTAGTGCATCTGGGAGACATTGGCTTGGCCGCGACGCTTCTCAATCCAGGCGCTACGCATGACAGGGCTACAAAAAAGGCGGGGCGCAGCCTGAGATGTCTTCACATTCCTGATCCACTTCCCTGCGCCGGCATTACCCGGATCAGGTTCGGAGGGTGTGATCTCAGCCCAAGGCGAAAATTCGCCGGGCACCCCTAGTGACTACCCCAACCTAGCAAGGTTGGCCTGGGGCCGCCTAGGCCTGCAATCCGTTGAGGGCCGCCGCCACCACCCTGTGGTCGGAATCGCTTTGCATCGCTTGCAGGGCCAGACGGGCCTCGCCATGGCCGTGGTCGCGCACCAAGCGGCCCAGGATCTCGGTGCCCCCCACCCGCACGGTGCCATCGCTATCGGCGATGGCCATCTCGGCCAGCTCAAACAGCCAGGCGGCCTCAATCCCGGGCTGCTCCGCCAGGGCCGAAAGGATGCTGCAGCGCACGAGCCACTGCTGATCAGCTGCAAAGGCAGCCCGCAACAGGGGCCAGGAGCGCTCCAGGGAATGGCTCACCAGGGAATTGGCCGCCTCGGCGCGCACATTGGCGTCATCGTCATGCTGGAGGGCCCGCACCAGGGCCAGCCAGCCAACCTCGCTCTGCTTCACTCCTAGGCCCGCACAGCTCAGGGAGCGCACCATGAACTCCTGCTGCTCCAAACCCAACAGCAGCAGGGGAATGGCCTGGGCCTCGGGCAGGGTTCGCAGACCAACCAAAGCGGGCATCGCTCGGCTGGGGTCGCCGGAGCCAATGGCGGCCCGCAGGGCATCGAGATCAGGGGAGGGATTAGCCATGGGGTTCCTGCTTGTCTTCATCCTGGCGGAGAGCGAGCAGCAACTCGCGGCGCCAGCGGCGGCGGTGCACCCCACTGCTGATCAAAAGGCCGGAGCCAATCAACAGGGCCGGCAGCGCCTGGAGTTTGTCGACCCCCTGGCGCTGCAGCAGCACCACAACCGCCAGGGCAATCAACAGGGGCGAGGAGAGGGCCAGCAGGCCCTGGAGCAGGGGGCGTTGCTTCATGGCGCTGACTCCGGCGCTGGTTGGCTGGACCCGGCCATCCAGCGCAGCAGGCTGGCGGTGAGCACCCTGATGCCCACGGCAATGGCAGCCTCGTCGGGGGCAAAGGTGTTGCTGTGTAAGGGGGTACAGCCCTCGGGGCCGGCCACCCCCAGGCGAAACATCGTGCCGCGGGTGCCCTCGAGCAGGTGGGCAAAATCCTCGGCCCCCAAAGAGGGTTGATCCAGCCACTGCACCTGGCTGGCCCCCAGCACCTCAGTGGCTGCCGCAGCCACCAACTGGGTAAGCTCGGGATCGTTGTGCACCGGCGGCGAGATGCAGCGATAGCGCACCCGGGCCTGGCCGCCATGGCCTTGGCAAAGGGCCTGGACCGTGTCCTCAATCCAGGCCGGCAGCTGGGCATGGAGCTCGGTGTCGAGGCAGCGCACCGTGCCCAACAGGCGCACGTGGTCGGCAATCACATTGAAGGCCTTGCCGCCCTCAATGCGGCCAAAGCTCACCACCACGGGTTGCAGGGCATCCAGGCGGCGACTGATCGCCTCCTGCAAACCACTCACCACCCGGGCCGCAATCCAAATCGCATCGGTGGATTGGTGGGGTCTGGCCCCATGGCCGCCCTCGCCGATCACCTCCACCTCCAATTCCCCCGCCGCCGCGGTCAAGCTGCCGCTGCGCACCCCAACCGTGCCCACCGCCAAACTCGGAAAGACATGCACGCCAAATAGGGCGTCCACCCCATCCATCGCCCCGGCATCGCGCATCCAGCTGGCCCCCTGGGCCGTTTCCTCGGCCGGTTGAAACAGCAGCCGCACCCTGGCGCCGAGCTGGCCGGGCTGGCGTTGGTCCAGGTCCGCCAGGAGCTGGGCCACTCCCAGCCCCACCACCGTGTGTAGGTCGTGGCCACAGGCATGCATCAGGCCCTGGTGGATGGAGGCGTAATCCAAGCCACTGCGCTCCTCAATAGGCAGGGCATCCATGTCGACCCGCAGGGCCACCAAAGGAACCCCTTCGCCGCTCGGCCCCAGTTCAGCCACCACCCCCGTGCGCCCCACGCCTTCTTGCACCTGCCAGCCCCAGCGCCGCAACTCGCCAGCCACCAGGGCCGCGGTTTGCTGCTCATGGCCACTGAGTTCGGGGTGGCGGTGGAGATGACGGCGCAGTTGGATCAAATCCGGCAGGGCCTCCTGGAGGCTCGCCTCAAGGCCAAGCTTTTCCAGTACGGGAGTTTCCAAGCCTTTGGTTGCCAAGCCGTGGGTTGCCAATCCGTTCATCACGCCTCCAGGGCCAGGAAATGGCCAAGGGCCTGCACCGGTTTAGGGGGCCAGCGCCGGGTCTGCAGTAACCATTCTCCCTGGCGATAGCGGGGATCGAGGCCCGAGGCCGCGGCCCAGTTGCTCTCCGCCTCTCCAAAGGCACCCTTTTGCCAGAGCAGGGCCGTCAGGGCAGCGCGAGCATCGGCAAACAGCGGATAGCGGCGGATCAGGTTGCGGAGCTCCCTTTCGGCCGAATCCAGCTCCCCCAATTGAAAGGTGGCCAGGGCGAGGCTGGAGCGGGCCATGGCAAAACCGGGTCGCTCATCTGCCGCCGCCTGGAAGGCATCCCGGGCCGCTGGCCAATCGCCCAGGGAACCCTGGACGTTGCCGAGGTTGTAGAGGGCAGAGGCCCGCACTTCACCAGCTTGTTCTGGCGGCAGGGCCAAAATCCAGCGGTAATCGGCTTCTGCCGCCTGCCACTGGCCCAAGGCCTCCTCGGCGGTGCCCCGGTTGAGGTGGGGGTCGGGGCTTTCGGGCTCCAGCCCAATCGCCTCGGTTTGGTCGGCAATTGCGGCCTCGGGATCCCCGAGGGCGAGCTGCACATTGCCCCGGTTGCTCCAGGCCGCCGCATCCCTGGGGGCCACCTCGATCACCTGGTCCCAAAGCGCCAAGGCATCAGCAAAGCTGCCCTCGCGGCTGGCGGCCAGGGCCTGATCAAAAAGTTGGGGGAGGGCCAGCTGGGTCGCCAGCTGCACCGCCAGAAGCATCGCCAACAGGGAGGGGATCACGCCGCCGCCCAGCCCAGGTGCGCCCGGCCCGCGGGGGTGACGATCCGACCCCTAGGAGTGCGCTGCAAAAAACCCAACTGGAGCAGGTAGGGCTCCACCACTGCCTCCAGGGTGGAGGCGTCTTCCCCCAGGCCCGCCGCCAGGGTGTCGAGGCCCACCGGTCCGCCGCCATAGCCCTCAAGCACCAGGGTGAGAAGGCGCCGATCGCTGGCATCCAGGCCCCGCCCATCGACCCGGTGCAGGCTCAGGGCCTCATCCACCAGGGCCCGGCCAATCTGCTGATGGCCGCGCACGGAGGCCACGTCCCGCACCCGCCTAAGCAGGCGATTGGCGATGCGGGGGGTGCCGCGGCAACGGCGGGCCACCTCCAGGGCTGCCTCCTGCTCCAGCTGCAACTCCAAAATTCCGGCTGCCCGTTGCACGATCGCCTGCAGGTCGTCAAGTCCGTAGAACTCCAGCCGCTGGATCAGGCCAAAACGATCCCTCAGGGGCGAACTCAAGGAACCCGCCCGGGTGGTGGCGCCCACCAGGGTGAAGGGGGCCAGGGGCAGGCTGCGAGTGCGGGCCGTGGTGCCCTTGCCCACGGTTAGATCGAGGCGGAAATCCTCCATGGCGGGGTAGAGGATTTCCTCAGCCACCCTGTTAAGCCGGTGGATTTCGTCGATAAACAGCAGCTCCCGGGGCTGCAAATTGACCAGCAGACCCACGATGTCGCGGGGGCGCTCCAGGGCCGGGGCACTGGTTATGCGGCAACGGACCCCCAACTCCTCGGCGAGCACCAGAGCCATGGTGGTTTTGCCCAGGCCGGGGGGGCCATAGAGCAAAACGTGGTCGAGGGCCTCTTCACGGCTGCGGGTGGCCTCAATCGCAATCGCCAATACCTGCTTCAGCTCGGCCTGGCCGATGTAGTCGGCAAAGCGCTTGGGGCGCAGGCCGTCCTCCCGCTGAATCAACTCCGGATTTGCCCCTGGATTTTCTTCTGAAGCCCCTGGAGTCGGATTCGGATCCACCAGCCGCGACGCCGGCTTGGCCGGCTCCCGGCCGGCGTTGGAGGAAACGATCGCCATCTAGCGAGGGTAACGGGGGCTCCCTAGGGTCGGAAGTGCAAGGGGACGCTTAGGAAGCAGCAATGGCGAAGGGGGGAGGCAAAAAAAGCGCTAAGGCCCTGCGCGATGCCGCCAACAAATTGCTTGCCGACAACCGGTTCGCGCGCCACCAATACGAGATCCTCGAAACCGTGGAATGCGGCCTGGAGTTGCTGGGCACCGAGGTGAAATCAATTCGGGCCGGCAGCGCCAATCTCCGCGACGGCTTTTGCCTGATCCGTAAGGGCGAGCTGCAACTGCACAACGTGCACATCTCCCCCCACAGCCACGCTGGCGCCTTCTTCAACCACGAACCCCTGAGGGTGCGCAAGCTGCTGGCCCACCGCAAGGAAATCGACAAGCTGCGCATTGCCCTCGATCAAAAGGGCCTGACCCTGATCCCCCTAAACCTGCACCTGAAAGGTTCCTGGATCAAGGCCACCATCGGCCTGGGCAAGGGCCGAAAACTGCACGACAAGCGCAATGAGGAGCGCCGCAAACAGGACATCAAGGACGCAAAGCAGGCAATCGCCCGCCTCTAGCCAGGCGGTGCTGGTGGTGGTGCCACTGGTGGTGGTTCGTTGATTGGCGGCAACACCTCAGGTGTTATGGGCGCCACTGGCTGGATCCGGGGGGCTGGCGGATCGGCCCGCAAAGAAAGGGTGATCAGCCCAGGTGCCACCCCCTCATTGGTAACGAGCAGCTGCACCGGAGAGCGGGATTGGGCGCCCAGGCTCACCACCCGCAGCGGACCCTTGGCCTCCAGCAAGTTGCCTTCGGCGCCAAAGACACTCATCTGCATCAATGGGGACCCATTTACCCCCAACACCAACCGGTAACCGGCCGGCAATCGCACGGGGAACAGGCGTGCTCCGCCCGCATCCACCTGGGCAGAGAGAACCCGGGTTTCCAGGGGCTGGGCCTGAATCGCCTCGATCTGCACGTTGGCAAGGCTCTGCTCAGCCGCCGCAAACCAGAGCTGCCGGAAGGGTTCTGGGGGAATGTCTTCGCCGGGGCGCCCCGGCAACAGGTTTTGGGCACTGCCGGAAACCAGCTGGCGCAACACCGCGGAACTCAGACCCTGGCTGAGCAGGGAGCTTTGGCGCCGCTGCCAATCGCCTTCGCTGTAGGTGCCAAGGCGCTGGCGAATGGCGAGGGGCAACTGCTCCACCCGCGCCAACCACTCCTCCGCCAGCTCGTTCCAAACCTTGCGCAGGGGGGCGTCGTCGAGGGAGTCGCTGGGCAAACGGCCACCCCGCTCCGGGAATTGGGCCAGCAAACCGGCATCCACCAATTTGAGGAACCAGGCCCGGTCGACCTGGAGTGCCCGTAGGCGATTTAGCAATTGCTGGCGCTGGTCCACCTCCGCCGAAGGCAGGCTGCGGGGCAGCTGCAGACCCGTTTGGGGGAGGGGCAGGGAAAACTTGCCGCGGCTCAACCACAGCCAACCGAGGGCCGTGCCCACGATCGCTGAAATCACCAGGGCAATGATCACCGGCCAAACCCCACCCTCGGCGGCCTCCTCCCGCTCTTCGCTGCGGCTCTGGTTGCGGCTGGATTTGCGGCTGGGGGCTGGTGCCGAAGCAGGCTCTGGAGAGGGAGCCGGTTCTGGCGGTGCTGCTGGTGCCGGTTCAGGCGCAGGGGTGCTGGCTTCGGGTTGCACTGCAGCCGGTGGCACCAAAACCACTGTGCGATCGGCCCGGGGCACCGGGCCAGTGCTCTCGGGCATAGGCAGGGTTTGGAAGGCCGCCAGGGCCTGGGCCGCAGTGCCAAAACGCTCGCCGGGATCCCGGCTCAACAGGCGCGCCAACAGGGGCTGGAGCTCCGGGCTCTCCTTCAAAGTGCCGGGCCAGCGCCACTCCAGGCTGAGGGGATCGAGCAGCTGGGCCGGAGCCTCGCCACTGAGCAACACCAAGCCCATCACCCCCAGGGCGTGGAGATCCATCCAGGGCTCCGGACTGCAGCCCCGGGCCAATTCCGGCGGCCCGTAGCCGGGCGTAACGCAGGCCAGGCCGCAAACCAGCCCGAAATCCAGCAGCACCGGCAGGCCATCGCGGTCGCGGCGCAGCAGATTGGCCGGGCAGAGATCGCCATGCACCAGCGCCTGGCCATGGAGCACGGTCAACACGGGCAGGAGCTGGCGCAGCAGCAATAAAACCTCGCCGGCACCAAACACCAGCTGGCGCTCGGAGCGGGCCTCAAGCAACTGCTGATAGGTGCGGCCCTCCTGCCATTCGCGCACCAACCAGAGCTGGTCTCCAGCAGTTATGGCAGCCCCCAACCGGGGCACCTGGGGATGGAGCAACCCCTGCAGCCGACTCCACAGCTGCAGGGCCTGGCCCCGGTCCTGGTTGGCCCCAAGTTGGCGCAGGGCCACGGGGGAATCTCCAGCAAGGGTGTCGGTGGCGCGCCACAGCCTGCCCTGCACCCCATCGCTGAGGCACTGCTCAAGCCGATAGCGCTCGGCGATCAACTGGCCCGTCAACATCTCCACAGACAAATCCATCAGCCCGCCTCCAGCCCAAACCTTTGGGGTTGGCGCAGGCCCATGCCCGCCAGCCAGTCGCCGTCGTAGAGGCGGGAGCGGTAGCGATCACCGCTGTCGCAGAGCACGGTCACGATCGTGTGGCCAGGGCCCAGGCGCCTGGCCGTTTCTACGGCCGCGGCCACATTGATGCCCACCGAGCCCCCCAAAAACAGCCCCTCCTGCCAGAGCAAGCCGTAGATGGTGTCGAGGGCGGATTGGTCGTCGATGCGCACGGCGTCGTCGATCGGGGCACCCTCCAGGTTGGCGGTGACCCGGCTGTTGCCAATCCCCTCGGTGATCGAACTTCCCGAAATGCTGAGGTCGCCAGACTTTGCCCAGCCATAGAGGCCGCTGCCATGGGGATCGGCCAGGACACAGCGCACCTTGGGGTTCTGCTCCTTTAGATAGAGGGCCACCCCGGCATAGGTGCCGCCGGTGCCGGTGGCGGCCACCCAGGCATCGACGCCGCCAGCGGTTTGCCGCCAAATTTCCGGGCCGGTGCTGTTGTAGTGGGCGCGGCGGTTGGCGAGGTTGTCGAACTGGTTAGCCCAAACGGCACCGGGGGTTTCCTCGGCAATGCGGCCGGAGAGTTTTACGTAGTTGTTGGGATCCCGGTAGGGCACTGCGGGCACCGTGCGCACCTCGGCACCAAGGCTGCGCAACAGGCCGATCTTCTCGGCTGATTGGGTCTCGGGGATCACGATCAGGGCCCTGTAGCCCCTGGCGTTGCAGAGGTGGGTGAGACCAATGCCGGTGTTGCCGGCGGTGCCCTCCACGATCGTGCCCCCGGGCTGCAGCAGCCCCTCCTGCTCGGCCTCCAACAGGATCCCCAGGGCTGCCCGATCCTTCACCGAACCGCCGGGGTTCATGAATTCGGCCTTGCCCAGGATCGTGCAACCGGTGAGCTCACTGGGCCCATGCAGCCGAATCAGCGGGGTATCGCCAACCGCGCCCACAAACCCATTGGTAATTCCGGAAGCGCTTTCGCCCATGGCGCTGGCCTGCATCAAACAATCTGGCTGTGGCGCGATCGTAGGCAAGCTCCCTAAGGTCGGGCCTTTAGTAGGGGATCAATGGCTGTGGCGACGGGCACCAGCACGGCACCCCAAGAGCTGCTGGCTCGCCTGCAAGTGGTGCGCCACCACAGCGTGGCGCTGATTGCCCCCCTCGACCCGGAGGATCTCTGCCTGCAGGGGATGGCGGATGCCAGCCCACCCAAATGGCACCTGGGCCATACCACCTGGTTTTTTGAAACCTTCCTGCTGGAGGCGGCCTGTTTCAAGGCCCATTTCAGGGGGGCGTTGGCGGCATTTGAGGCGGCCGATCCCCGCTGGGGCTTCCTGTTCAACAGCTACTACGACAGCGTTGGTGCCCGCCACCCCAGGCCGGAGCGCGGTCTGTTGACCCGCCCGCCAATCGATGGGGTTTTGGCCTGGCGCAAGCGGGTGGATGCGTCCCTGGAGGCCGTTTTGGATGCTGCCCTGGCCGAGCCCAGCACTCCGGAGGCAATTCGCTGGCTGCAGCTACTGGAATTGGGGCTGCAACATGAGCAGCAACACCAGGAACTACTGCTCACAGACCTACTCGATGGGTTCAGCCGCAACCCGCTCGAGCCCGCCTACGGAGGCGCCTACGAAAGCCAATACGAAAGCTCCTACCAACAGGACTGGAGCCCGGAGCCTGGCCCATGGCTAAACCATCCCGGCGGCTTGGTGAGCATCGGCATAGACAGCGAAGCTTTCCATTTCGACAACGAAACCCCCCGGCACCGCCAGTGGCTGGAGCCCTTTGCCCTGGCCAGTCGGCTGGTTACCAATGGCGAGTACGCCAGCTTCATCGCCGACGGGGGCTACGAACGGCCCGAGCTGTGGATGAGTGAGGGCTGGGCCAGGGCGCAGCAGCAACAGTGGCAGGCACCCCGCTACTGGCGCGGGGAGTGGGAATTCAGCCTGGGTGGTCGCCAGGCACGGCAAGCCCAGGCACCGGTGCGCCACCTCAGCTGGTTTGAGGCCGATGCCTACGCCCGCTGGGCCGGGGCACGCCTACCAACGGAGGCCGAGTGGGAGGTGGCAGCTAGCCAAGCCCAATCGCCACTGGCCCAGGCAGAGCTTCCCCAGGCAAATGGACTGCTCTGGCAATGGACCGCCAGCCCCTACCGCCCCTATCCGGGCTTTGCTCCGGCGGCAGGGGCAGTGGGGGAATACAACGGCAAATTCATGAGTTCGCAGATGGTGCTTAGGGGCAGCTCCTTCCTCACACCGCCCGGCCATGCCCGGCCCAGCTACCGCAACTACTACCCTCCTGCATGCCGCTGGATGGCCTCCGGCCTGCGGCTCGCCAAAGACACCTGAACAGGGCCCTGCCAATTGCATGCTGATCGACCTGCACCCCCAAGCGGCCGACGTGGCCCGGCTGGTCAGCCTGGGCATGGCCAAACAGCCCAAGCAGCTGCCCGCCTGGCTGCTCTACGACGCCGAGGGTTCCAGGCTGTTTGAGGCGATCTGTGAGCAGCCGGAATACGGCCTCACCCGCACCGAAACGGCCCTGCTCGAGCGCCATGCCCCTGCCCTAGCCCAGGCCCTGGGCCCGGGGGTGTTGGTAGAATTTGGCGCCGGCAGCGCCCGCAAAGTCGGCCCCCTGCTCAGGTCGCTCAAACCGCCCGCCTACGTACCCCTCGACATCAGCGCCGAGCACCTGGCAAACGCCTGCGTCGAATTGCGCCAGCACTTCCCCCAGGTGCCCGTGCTGGGTATCTGCTGCGACTACAGCCAGCTGGACCAACTGCCGGCCCATCCCCTGCTGGAGGGCCAAGCCCGGCTGGGTTTCTACCCAGGCAGCTCCCTCGGCAATTTCACCCCAACGGATGCCCAGGCCCTGCTTTGCCAGCTCTCCAAGCTGCTGGGCCCCGGGGGGAAACTGTTGATCGGCATCGACCAACCCAAGGCCGTGGAGCGGCTCGAAGCGGCCTACAACGATGCGGCAGGGGTATCGGCGGCCTTTGCCAAAAATCTGTTGGTGCGGCTCAACCGCGACCTGGCCGGCAATTTTGATCCCCAATTATTTAGCTATCGGGCCCGCTGGGAGGCGGAGCACAGCCGGATCGCCATGGCCCTGGTGAGTGCAAGGGAGCAATCGGTGCAACTGGCGGGCCAGGTCTGGAGCTTCGGCGCCGGCGAGGAATTGATCACTGAACACAGCTTCAAATACGACCCCGAGGCCTTTAGGGCCCTGGCCGCGGCCGCAGGCTGGAGCTGCAGCCAAAGCTGGAGTGATCCCCAGGGGGATTTGTCGTTGCACCTGCTGGTGCAAGCAGACCCCGCCATTGCGGGCAGACTCTGCTGAGGCAGCACGGAGCTGAGAATGGGCAGGGAAGAGCAGCGGGCGGCCATGCGCCAGGTGCGCGAAGGCTTGATTGACGAGCTCGAGGATCTTTACCGAGACGCCTTTGATCGAATCAGCGAAAAGGACCTCGGCGAAGGGGCCATCGCCCGCCTGACCCAGTTGCTGCTTCGCTCCAGGGAGGCCGCGATTACGCCCCTACAGGAGGAAATCGAAGCGCCCCTAATCACCCGCGCCCCAGAAAGCGCCTAAACCCAAAAACAAAACCACAAACCACCTGCCCAAGTGCCCGCCATGGGGTTTCTGCTGAGCAAACTGCTGCCCCTGGCCCTCTATCCCCTGGGCTTGGCTTTGCTGCTGCAACTCACCGGGCAAATTGGCCAAGCCAGGCAAGCCGCCCGTGGCCACAAATGCTATTGGGGCCGCTGGCTTTCGGGCAGCGGCATTGCCCTGCTGTGGATTTTTGCCATGCCCCTGACGGCGCGGCAGTTGGTCTGGGGCCTGGAGGAGCGCAGTGCCGCCCTCACGCCCAAAACAATCCCCAGGGCTGATGCGGTGGTGGTGCTTGGCGGCGGCCTGAGGCCCCAGCTGCCGCCAAGGCGCGCAGTGGAGGTGGCAGAGGGCGGTGATCGCCTACTTACGGGCCTGCGGCTATTGCGCCAAGACAGGGCGCCTGTGCTGATCACCAGCGGCGCCCAGGTGAGCTTCACCGCCGCCGATCCGGCCCCGCCAGAGGCCTTCTGGGCCAGGGATTTGGCCCTGGAGCTGGGGGCAAAACCAGGCCAAATCCTGGTAAATCCAGGCTCCCGCACCACCGCCGAAGAAGCCAGAGACATCGGCCTGCTGGCCAAAAACCGTGGCTGGAAGCGGGTCCTATTGGTGACAAGCGCCTTCCACATGCCCAGGGCCCTGGCCACCTTCCAGCAGCGCAGTGGCCTGACGGTGATCCCCGTGGCCTGTGATTATCAGCTCCCAAGCCGGGCTTTTTACGGCCGCCCCAGCCCCGGCAACACCCTCAAGAGCCTGTTGCCCGATGCCGAATTCCTCTACCTAAGCACCATTGCCCTGAAGGAGCACATCGGCCTACTCACCTACAAACTGAAGGGCTGGGGCTAGCCCCCTATTTTTTAGGTGCCGGTGGCACCAGGCTGACGCCTTCGGGGGGAGGGGTGGGATCGGGATCGGCGATCAGCATGTGCTGGAGCACAATCTCGGGGCGTTCACTGTCTCGCCAGCGAATCCGATAGGCGGGCATCTTGGTGCCGCGGCTGGTGGTTTGCTCCACCGGCTCCATCACCCAGCCGCGCCGCGAGCGACCCTGGGGGTTGCGCTTCACCACCGCATCCGCGTGTTTGAAGCGAAAACCGACGCGCTCACCGCTCATTGGTTAGAGGTTCCCGTGGTGGGACATGTCCTATTAAGGATCATTATCCCACTGCGCCCGGCCGCAACAGCGGGAAGGCAATCACATCGCGAATGGAGGGGCTGTCGGTGAGCAGCATCACCAGCCGATCAATGCCAATGCCCAGGCCGCCGGTGGGGGGCATCCCCACCTCCAGGGCCTGGATGAAGTCCTCGTCTACCCCCTGGGCCTCCAGGTCACCGGCTGCCCTGCGGGCCTGCTGGGACTCCAACCGCTGGCGCTGATCCACCGGATCAATCAACTCGCTAAATGCATTGGCGGTCTCGCGGCCCACGATGAACAACTCAAAACGCTCCACCATCCCGGGCTTACTGCGGTGGGCGCGGGCGAGGGGGGAGTTTTCCACCGGATAATCGATCACGAAGGTGGGCTGGATCAGATCCGCTTCCACCTTCTGCTCAAAGGCCTCCACCAACAGCCGTCCCACCGAATCAGCCAAGGCCGGCACCTCCAACCCCTGGGCCCCCATCGCTGCTGCCGCTTGATCGCGGCTGCCGAACTGGGTAAAATCAAGGCCAGTGGCGTCCTCGACAAGCTGGTGCATCGTGGCCCGCCGCCAGGGCGGAGCCAGATCGATCTCCGTGCCCTGGTAGGTGATCTGGGTGCTGCCGCAAACCTGTTGGCAGACGTGGGCCAGCAGCTGCTCGGTGAGCTCCATCATGTCGGTGTAGTCGGCGTAGGCCTGGTAGACCTCCACGGAAGTGAATTCGGGGTTGTGGCGAGTGCTCACCCCCTCATTGCGGAAGATCCGGCCGAGCTCATAGACCCGCTCAAAACCTCCCACCACCAGCCTCTTGAGGTGCAACTCGGTGGCAATCCGCAGGGTGAGCGGCAGGTCGAGGGCGTTGTGGTGGGTTTCAAAGGGCCGGGCATCGGCACCGCCCGGCACGCTTTGCAGCACCGGCGTTTCGATCTCCAGGAAATCGCGATCGTCAAGCCAGCGGCGCATGGCACTCACCGCCTGGGCCCGGCGCCGGAAGGTTTCCCGGGTATGGGGTGAAACGATCAGGTCTAGATAGCGCTGGCGATAGCGCTTCTCCACATCGACCAGGCCATGCCACTTATCCGGCAGGGGCTGGAGGCTCTTGCTGAGCATGGTCCAGCCTTTCACCTTCACCGAGAGCTCGCCCCGATCGGTGCGCCGCAGGCTGCCCTGCACCCCAATTAGGTCGCCCGCATCCACCAGGGAGGTGAGGTGGGCAAAGGCCTCGGGATCGTCCAGAATCTCCGCTTCGAGGGTGGCCTTCTCAATAAATAATTGGATCGGGCCGGTTTCATCGGCCAAGGTGAAAAAGGCGAGCTTGCCCATCACCCGACGGGTCATCACCCGGCCGGCCACGGAAACAGCCACATCCCTCTCGGTGCCGTTGGCCAAATCGGCATGGGCCTCCTGCAGCTGGGCCGTGCGGTGGCTGGGCTCAAAGCGCAGGGCATAGGGCCCCTGACCCAAAGCCGCTAGGGCTTCAGCTTTTTCAAGGCGGGTCTCGCGCAGATCCGACAAGGCAGGCAGCGATCAGCTGGGCCCATCCTGCAGGAGCACTCAGCCTGCGCTAGCCAAGGCCGCATCGCCCATGCGCTGGGAGGCATAGCCGGTGCCGCGCACGGTGAGGATCAACTCGGGGTTGCGGGGATCGGGCTCGAGCTTGCCGCGCAGGCGGGCCACATAAACATCCACCACCCGCAGGTCGGCGGCACGGCGCGGCGGATAGCCCCAAAGCTGCTCAAGGATTTCTGCCCTGGGAACCACCCTGCCGGGCTCGCGAAAGAGCAGCTCTAGCAGGCTGAATTCGGTATAAGTGAGGGCAATGCGCTCGCCATCGCGGGTCACCTGGCGGCGGTTGGTGTCGACCACCAGATCGCCAACCCGCAAAACACCACTGCCGGCAGGCACTTCCCTGGGCTCGTTGGCGGCGGAGCCCCGGCCCACCCGGCGCAGGATCGTGGCAATGCGGGCCTCCAGCTCCTTGGGGCTAAAGGGCTTGGGCAGGAAGTCATCGGCGCCTAGGTCGAGGCCAGAAACCCTTTCGGCAATGGCATCGAGGGCGGAGAGAAAAATGATCGGCACGCAGGATTCAGCCCGCAACCGCCGACAGACCGCAAAGCCATCGAGCTTGGGCAACATCACATCGAGCACCACCAGATCGGGCTGCTCCTGGTGGAAAAGGGTGAGGGCCTCCTCGCCGTCTTCTGCGCAAACCACCCGGTAACCAGCCAATTGCAGGCGCATCACCAGCACCCGGCGCACGGCCGCCTCGTCGTCGACCACCAGCACGGTTGCCTTGGCATCAGCACCCCCATCTGCCCCTGGAATCTGGCCCTGATTCAGCCTTTCCTCCAGGAGCATCTAGTCGGACCCGCGATTAAGAATCACAACATTAGCCTGCAGCCCCTCTTACGGTCATCCCCCAAAGCCTCTCCAGCGGAGGCGATCTAGGCAGATTTAAGGATTTCTTCAGGAACCGAACTGCCGATTCTTTGCTGTGATTTCCATTTAATTCACCGATTAATTCACCAGCGGGCGCTGGCATAGAGATTCCACTGGTGCTCCGCCGCGGCCAGGGCCGCATCACTGGAGAGCTCTCCCAACATTGCCCGCTGCAACTGGGTGTAGAGGATCGCCTGCAGGCGCTTCACCCCGGGGATGGAGGGCACCAGCACCTTGGCGTGACGCAGGGTTTGGGCGGAAAGCAGGCGCGCCTTTTGGACCAAAGGCCCCGATGAACCCGGCTGATCCAGATCCCTTTCGAGCTCCTCTAGGGCTGCCACTGCTGAGGGCAACACCCGGGCCTGCTGGGCAAAGGCGAGTTGGTTAGGGGCGTTGGTGAGCATCAGGCCAAAGCTGATCGCTTCAGGGGCCATGGCACTTTGCTTGGGCACCGCCAGGTTCATCATCGCCACGTTGGCCTCACCACTGGCACCCAAAAGCGGCGGATAGGGGGCCGTATGGGCGGCAACGCCGGGGGCATTGGTTTGCAGATTGGCGAGGAAATCCGGGCCCGTGGCCACCTGGGCCAGGTCCCCCGCTTGATAGAGCTCCACCGCCCGCCGATAGCCCTGGCTGACCACCTCCTTGGGCAGCAAACCGCGGCGGTAGAGATCACTCCAAAAACCAAAGGCCTGGCGCCCTGCCGGGCTGTTGAAGGCGGCTTGGTGGTCGCCATCCAGCAGCTGCACCCCCATCTGCACAAAGGTTTCCAGCAGCTCGGCCGAATCGTCGGGTACCACTGAGATGAAGAGGGCGTAGCGACCGGTGCGCTTGCGCATGACCTGGGCGTAGGCCGGCACCTGCTCCCAATGGCTAGGTGGCTGCTCCAAACCCGCCTGCTCCAGGAGGCGCCGGTTGGCCATGGTGATCCGGGTGGTGAGATACCAGGGCAGGGCGAATTGGGCGCCAGCCGCCTGGCCCGCCTGCCAGATCTGGGGCAAATAGGTGGAGGCTGCGCCGGAGGGGAGCAGGGGCGTGAGATCCAACAGGCCGCCCTTGCTGGCCAGGTTAGCGGCAAAGGGGGGATTGAGGTTGACCAAATCGGGGGCAGTACGGGCAAACACCGCCGCCAGCAATTTGCGCTCGGCCGAGCCCCAGGGCACATCGGTCCAGCGCACCCGCACCCCGGGATTTTGGCTTTCCCAGGCCTGGATCACGCCATTGATGTAGCCGTTGAACTTGGGGGCCAGATCCAGGGTCCACACATTCAAGATGCGATTCCCGTCTGCTCCCGGGCCGGCCCCGTTACCACCCTTGCCCCGGCCACAACTGGCCAATGCCGCTGCCGCCGAGCCGCCGGCCAGCAGGGCCATTAATTGGCGCCTACTGAGACGTTGCACTTGCTGATTCATTGCTTAGGTAAGGGTGAACGGCGCCCACCCAGGCTCTTGCGGCGCCAGAACAGCAGCTGCAGGGAGCACAAAGGCGGGGCCAGTAGGGCCGTAAGCAGGGTTTGGGCAAACCAGGTGTAGGTGGTCTGGTGGAAAGCCTGACTGAAAAGCTGGCCAGGGGGTTGGCCGGCCCAGCGGAAGGCCACCAGCTCCTGAACCAGCACGCTGAAACCCAACAGCAAACTGCCCAGCAGGGCCAACAGACCCAGGCTGAAACTGCGCTCAATTGGCAAGCCCTTACTGCCCAAGCGACCCCACCACCAGCCCAGGAGTAGCAGCGCCGGCACCTGGCTGCTGAAGCCCAAGTGCAGGCCATCAAGCAGCAGGGCCAAACCCAGGCCCGCCATGGCCCCCGCCAGCGGTCCGCCAACCAGGGCCCAAGGCAACAACCACAGCACCGACCAGGCCGGGGCCACACCCCCCAGCTTCAGCAGCCAGGGCGAGGCCAGGCTGAGAAAGGGCACCACCAGGGCCGTGGCCAGCCACCAGCCAGGCCCCTGGGCGATCCGGCCCCAGCCAGTCATCGCCCACCCACCAGCACCTTGACCCAATCGAGGGCATCGGAGCGCACCGCCAACTGCACAATCGCCTCTGGCGCCGGAGATGCCAGGCCATTCACCGTTTGGACTACGCCAACGGCGATGTTGGGGGGCACCAGGCTGCTGGCCGGGGAGGTGAACACCAGATCACCGGGCCTCACGCCCGGATCCTTCTCCACAAAGTGCAGCACGGGCCGGCCGCTGCCCACCCCCACCAGCAAACCCTGTTGGCGGGTGCGGGGCACCCAGACGCCCACATGGCTACGGCGATCGGTGAGCAGGGTGACGCTGGAGGTGGTGGGGGTAACGCTGGCCACACGGCCCACCAGGCCCCCGGGCGCCAGCACCGAATCGCCGGGGCTCACACCCTTCAGGGAGCCTTGGCCGATTAGCAGTTGCTGCCACCAGCCACCGCTATCCCTGGAAATCACCGGGGCCTCGAGGGAGCCATTTGCTGAGGATCGCAACTGAAGAACTGCCCTCAGTCGGTCGTTGTCGGCCTTGAGCTGTTGCAGCTGGCCCTGGTCCTCGAGGCGCTGGGCCTGCCTCACCCATTCACCCTGGGCCGTTCCTGGCCAAAAGGGGCGACTGAGCAGGGCATAGGCATCCAAAATCCCGGCCCCCTTGCTGAGCCGAATCCCCACCAAGGCCAGCAACAACACCCCCCAAGGCCAGGCCTGGCGGATCTGCCGCAGGGGCGGAAGGCGAAGCCTGCGGCCGGCCGGCATCAAATTCAGGTGGAATGGCGGGCGAAGTCAGGGGTATCGAGCACCCTCTGCAGCCGGGCGTAGTCCTCTAGGACCATGCCGCAACCATTGACGACGCAAAGGAGGGGGTCTTCCGCCACATGGGTGAGGATCCCGGTCTCGTGGCTGATCAGGTCGCTGATGCCGCGAACGAGGGCACCACCACCCGCCAGCATGATGCCGCGGTCCACGATGTCGGCGGCCAACTCGGGTGGGGTGCGCTCCAGGGTCCGTTTCACCGCTTCGACGATCACGTTGAGGGGCTCGACCATGGCCTCCCGGATGTCTCCGGCGCGCACGTTGATGGTGCGGGGTAGGCCCGAAAGCAGGTGCAGGCCCCTCACATCCAAGGAGGTGTTGTCGTGGGCGTCGTCGCGGAAAGCGGAACCGATCCGGATCTTGATGTCTTCTGCAGTGCGCTCGCCCACTACCAGGTTGTGGACCTTCTTGAGATAGACGCCAATGGCATCACTGAGCTCATCGCCGGCAACCCGCACCGACTCACTCATCACCGTGCCACCCAGGCTGAGCACAGCCACTTCAGTGGTTCCGCCGCCGATGTCCACAATCATGGTGCCGACGGGCTCGGTGACGGGCAGGCCCGCCCCAATGGCTGCCGCCACGGGCTCATCGATCAGGTGCACCTCGCGGGCACCAGCCAGGCCTGCTTCACGCACGGCGCGGCGCTCGACGCCGGTGACCCCACTGGGGATGCCAATCACCAAGCGGGGGGCGACGATGCCGCGGCCCTCGTTGCCCTTCTGGATAAAGGCCTTAATCATCTGCTCGGCCGCATCGAAGTCGGCGATGACGCCATCGCGCAGGGGCCGAATGGCACGGATATTGCCCGGAGTGCGGCCCAGCATCAACTTGGCCTCGTTGCCCACGGCCAAGGGCACGCCGCGCTCCAGATCCAAGGCCACCACTGAGGGCTCCTGCAGAACAATCCCCTTCCCTGACACGTACATCAGGGTGTTGGCCGTTCCCAGGTCGATACCGATATCGCGCGAGAACTGGAAACGACGGAAAAACACAGAAAACCCGGTCTGTAGCCCTAAATCATACGGCGGTGGTACAGCCGGGCTTAAGGGTGGAACTGATGTTGCGTGGCTCCCTAACCGGGTGCCGCATCATTAAGTCAATCGAACAGGAGACAACGCCATGGGCGTCAATTCCATCACCCTCGTGGGCCGAGCAGGCCGCGACCCCGAAGTGCGCTACTTCGAATCGGGAAGCATGGTCGCCAACCTCACCCTTGCGGTGAACCGCCGCAGCGCCAACGACGAACCGGACTGGTTCAACCTGGAGGTCTGGGGCAAGCAGGCCCAGGTAGCCGCGGACTATGTCCGCAAGGGCTCCCTGGTGGGGATCATCGGCAGCTTCAAGCTCGACCGCTGGACCGACCGGGCCAGCGGCGAAGAGCGCACCAAACCCGTGATTCGGGTTGATCGGCTCGAACTGCTGGGCTCCAAGCGCGATGCCGAAGCAGGCGGCGGCAACTACGGCAATGCCGGTGGCTTTGGGGGCGGTGAGCCCAGCGAAGAAGAAGTGCCCTTCTGAACCAGTTAGGTGCTGGAGTTGCGCTGTTTCCAAAGGCGCAGCCCCAGCAAGGCCACCACAGCCAGAATCGCCAAAGCAATCAGCTTGTTTACCAAGCCCTCCACAGGCTTGATCGCCAGGAGCACCTGTTGCCAGTTGCGGCCCAGGGCCCAGCCGGCAGTTGTCAGGGCCAAGTTCCAGACCAGACTGCCGGCCGTGGTCCAAAACAAAAAGGGTCCAAAGGGCATCTGCTCAACACCCGCTGGCACAGAAATCAGGGTGCGGATAGCTGGAATCAGCCGTCCCCAAAACACCACCGCAGCACCGTGGTTCTTGAACCAGACGCGGGATTTATCAAGATCCTCCACAGACAGGCCCACCCAGCGACCATGGCGGGCTGTCCATTGTTTGAGGCGTTCCTCATTCACCAGCCGGCCAATGCCATACCAGGGCAAGGTCCCAAGCACCGTGCCAAGTAGACCTGCTAGCACCACACCCACAAAATTGAGGTGCCCCTGGCCCACATAAAAGCCAGCCAGGGGCATGATCAGCTCCGATGGAATCGGAGGGATCACGTTCTCAAGCACCATCGCCGCAATGATTCCCAGGTAACCCCATTGGGTCACCAGTTGCTCCACAAAGCCATTGAGGTCATGAAGCATGGGATTGCTCAGTAGCGGTAGTGGTCCAGTTTGTAGGGACCGGCCACCGGCACGTTGATGTAGGCGGCCTGCTCGGAGCTGAGCTCGGTGAGCTTGGCGCCGATCTTCTCGAGGTGGAGGCGAGCCACCATCTCATCGAGCTGCTTGGGCAGCACGTAGACCTCCTTGGCGTATTGGTCGCCCTTGGTGAACAGCTCGATCTGGGCCAACACCTGGTTGGTGAAGGAGGCGCTCATCACGAAGCTGGGGTGGCCGGTGGCGCAACCCAGGTTCACCAGCCGACCCTCGGCCAGGAGGATGATCTTGTTGCCGCTGGGCAGCACGATGTGGTCCACCTGGGGCTTGATGTTGTCCCAGGGGTACTGCTTGAGCGAAGCCACATCGATCTCATTGTCGAAGTGGCCGATGTTGCAAACGATCGCCTGATCCTTCATCTGGATCAGGTGCTCGTGCTTGATCACCTTGAAGTTGCCGGTGGCGGTCACAAAGATGTCGACATCACCCACCACGTCGTCGAGGCGCACCACCCGGTAGCCCTCCATCGCCGCCTGCAGGGCGCAGATCGGATCGATCTCGGCAATCATCACGGTGGCGCCAAGGCCCCGCAGCGACTGGGCCGAACCCTTGCCCACGTCGCCGTAGCCCATCACCAGGGCCACCTTGCCCGCCACCATCACATCGGTGGCGCGCTTGATCGAATCCACCAGCGACTCACGGCAGCCGTAGAGGTTGTCGAACTTGCTCTTAGTGACTGAATCGTTGACGTTGATAGCGGGGAAAGGCAGTTCGCCGCTCTTCTGCATTTGATAGAGACGTGCCACACCAGTGGTGGTCTCCTCGGTGACGCCCTGGATGTTGGCGTAGATGCGGGAATAGAAGCCGGGCTGGGCAGCCAGCTTCTGGCGAATGCTGTTGAAGAGGGCGGTCTCCTCTTCGTTGGAGGGGTTGTTGAGAACGGAAGGATCCTTTTCAGCCTTGGTGCCAAGCACCACCAGGCCAGTGGCATCTCCGCCGTCGTCGAGGATCATGTTGGGCGTGCCGCCATCGCCCCACTCGAGGATGCGGTGGGTGAAGGCCCAGTACTCATCAAGGGTTTCACCCTTGTAGGCGAACACCGGAACGTTGGCGGCCGCAATCGCGGCGGCGGCGTGGTCCTGGGTGGAGAAGATGTTGCAGCTGGCCCAGCGCACCTCAGCACCGAGAACCGTGAGGGTTTCGATCAGAACGGCGGTCTGGATCGTCATGTGCAGGGAACCCGCGATGCGGGCGCCCTTGAGGGGTTGGCTGGCGCCGTATTTGGAGCGCAGGGCCATCAGGCCAGGCATCTCGGTTTCGGCAATTGCCATCTCCTTGCGGCCGAAATCGGCCAGGCCAAGGTCGGCGATCACATAGGTACTGGTGCTCTGCAGGGCAGGAGCAGTGGGGGAAGCCACCATGGTTTTTTTAGGGGGGATCAACTCTCTCCCGGCTGGGAGGAGTGGGAAATATCTGCAGAGACGCCGAGGCTTCGGGCTCGCTTAAGGCCAATCTAACTTGGTGAATAGCGGCTAGCGCGAGCTGGATTCCCTGAAGCGCCACCTGGCCAATGCAGCGGCAACCCAGGCCTTTGGGGCCGAACTGGCCCAGCTGCTGCCGGCAGGAGCCCTACTGCTGCTGTTTGGCGATCTTGGAGCCGGCAAAACCTGCCTGGTGCAGGGTCTGGCGGTGGGTTTGGGCATCGAGGAGCCGATCACGAGCCCGACCTTTGCCCTCGCCCAGCACTACCTGGCAACCGATGCCGGTGGCGCCCTGGTGCACCTGGATCTCTACCGGCTGGAGCAGCCCGCCGCCGCCGACGAACTCTTTGCCCAGGAAGAGGAGGAGGCGCTGGCTCTTGGGGCCCTGCTGGCGGTGGAGTGGCCCGAGCGGCTCAGCCGCCTGCCCCAGGCTTGCTGGCGGATCCAGCTCAGCCTGACCGATGCCAACGATCCGGACGCCGGGCGGGTGGCGGAATTAATTACCCCTTTTTAATTACCCCTGACTAAAAGCAAGGCCCCAATGATCTGGGCGTTGGCTGCTGGGAAGGGGTAATCGCCAAGCTGCTCAGGCCGCACCCAGCGCACCTGCTGGGATGCCAGGGGCTGGGGCTCACCGCTGAGCCAGGTGCACAGGTGAACCACAAAGCGCAGCTTCTTTGGGCCGTAGGCGTGCTCCACCACGATCAGTTGGGCGCCCACCGCCACCTCGATCGCCAGCTCTTCGGCCAGCTCCCGGCGAATCGTCTCAGGGATTGCTTCTCCAGGCTCCTGCTTGCCGCCCGGAAATTCCCAGAGCCCACCCAGCAGGCCGCCTTCGAGGCGCTGGTCGATCAGCACATCACCGGCCCGATTGAGCACCACCCCAACGCCGATCAGCCGATAGGTCACTGGAGATTGGGGCTCAGCTGGCTACGTAGGCCTCAACCGCATCGCTAAGGCGACGCAAACCAGCTAGGCCATCACGCTCCAGGTTGCGAACCCGATCACGGCTAATGCCCAGGATGCGGCCAATGCCCGTGAGGCTCATCGGTTCTTCCAGGCCAATGCCAGCCGCTATGCCTGCCGCTATGCCGCCATTCATCCCAGCCGCACCAAGCTCACTGCCCGTATCGATCCCATAGCGCATTTTTAAAACCCTTCCCTGCAGTTCTGGCAGTTGCTCCAGCAGCGCCCGCAGGTCTCCCTTCAGGCATTCACCGTTCAGTTGATCCTCTGGCAGTTCACCATCACCCGCCAGTAAATCCAGCAGTTCGGTGTCGTCGCCATCTCCCACCTTCGTTTCCAGGCTCACCGGTTGGCGCGCCCGGCACAGCAGGTCCTTCACCTCCTCCTCCGGCAGCTCCACGTAGCTCGCCAACTCCGTCACCGTTGGGGTACGGCCCAGTTCCTGGCTCAGTTCCCTTTGGCCCTTTTTCAGCTTGTTCAGGGTTTCGGTGATGTGGATCGGCAGGCGGATTGTCCTGCTCTTTTCAGCAATCGCCCTGGTGATCCCCTGGCGGATCCACCAGTAGGCATAGGTCGAAAACTTATAGCCGCGGGTGGGGTCGAATTTCTCCACTCCCCTCACCAGGCCGATCGTTCCCTCCTGGATCAGATCCAGCAGTTCCATATTCCGCTTGGTGTACTTCTTGGCCACGCTCACCACCAGCCGCAAATTGGCAGCCACCATCCGCTCCTTGGCCCGGCGACCGCCCTTTAGGCGCTTCTTTAAAAGGGCAGCTTCCATGCCCGCAGCAGCTGCAAGTTGGTCCTGGCTGGGCTTGGCACCAAGCTTCTGCTCCAAGTCCTGTTCGATCTCCTCAATCGACATGAGCTCCTGCACTTGGCGGCCCAGGGTGATTTCCTGCTCATGGCTGAGCAACGGCACACGGCCGATGTCACGCAAATAGGAGCGCACAAGGTCGCCATCGACATGGGGCATCTGGCGATCGGCTTTTAGAGGGGCTACTGCGACAACCACTGGACTGGCCCTTGAAGATGTGTGAAGCCTAACCTAAAGAAGTGTGAAGCTCTCTCATCTTGCCTCGGCTTTAAGCATATTTGCTCAAAAGCCAGGTGGCGGTCTGCAGGTAGATGAATACCCCGGCCACGTCCGTGGCCGTGGCGATGAAGGGCGCCGACATCAGGGCCGGATCAAGGCCAATCCGATCAAAGAGCAGGGGCAGGGCCGATCCGGCGGTGGCCGCCAGGGTGGTGATGGCCACCAGGCTGAAGCCAGCGGCGCCGGCGACGATCCAGCTGTGGGACACATAAAAAGCCCAGGGCACCACCACCAACACCATCAAAAGGCCCAGCAGCGCCCCTGCCACCGACTCCCGCCAGATCACCTGCCAATGGCCCAGGGCCTGGATGCGCTGGGTACTCAAGCCCCTAATCACCACGGTGGAGCTCTGGGCGCCCACGTTGCCACCGGTGCCGATCAACAGGGGAATGAAGGCCGCCAGAAGCACCACCTGCTTGAGCACGTGGTCGTTGGAGGCAATTACTGCGGCGGTGCCGCTATTGGCCAATAGCAACACCAACAGCCACAACACCCGCCGGCGGGCAACGGTAAAAAGGTTGCTTTGGAAGTAGTCGTCATCGTCACCGGCCTGCACAGCACCGGCGGCGTAGAGGTCGCGGGTAGCCTCCTGCTCGATCACGTCAATCACGTCGTCGACGGTGACAATCCCCACCAAGCGCTCCTCGCGGTCCACCACCGGCACCGCCAGAAAGTCGTAGCGCTGGATTGCCCGGGCCACCTCCTCCTGGTCGGTTTCGGTGGAAACACTCACCACCTCGCGGGTCATCACCGCGCCGATGCGCTGGTCGGGTTCGGCCACCACCAGATCCCGCAGGGAAAGAATGCCCGTGAGGTGGCGGGAGGCATCGGTCACGTAGAGGCTGTAAACCGTTTCGGTTTCACGGGCCCTACAGCGCACGATCTCCAGGGCCTGGGCGGCGGTTTGCACCTCCTTGAGGTCGATGAATTCGGTGGTCATCAAGCGACCTGCCGTTTCGGCCTGGTAGCCCAAAAGCTCGGCCGTAATCCGCCGCTCCGCCGGGCTCAGCTCGGCCAACAGCCGCCGCACCACCTTGGCGGGCAACTCATCAAATAGACGCACCCGATCATCCGGCGACATCTCCTCGACCAGCTCGAGCACCTCGCCGGACCGGAGCCGTTCCAGCAGGCTCTGCTGGACAGAGGGCTCGAGGTATTCGTAGACGGCAATGGCCTCATCCTTGGGCAGCAGGCGAAAGGCCAGGGCCTGCAGGGTGCGCGGCAGGCTGCCGATCGCCTCTGCCGTATCGACCTCCTGCACCGGTTGGAGCAGCAGCTTTGCCCCGTCATAGTTGCCCACCTGCAGGAGGGCCTCCAGCTGCTGGGCCACCACCTCGGCGACCTGGGCCCCATTTGCTTCGCTCATCAGCCTGGTGCACCCGTAAGCACGAGTTTATGGAGCGGTGGCTAAGGTCGATTTTCCCAGAGCCGCGGCAGTTCCCCTGCCCCAACCCAGATGAGCAGCCTGCAAAACCCTGTTTCCGTAAGTGAAGTGGCGGTGCGTGATGCCCAAGGGGCGGAACGCAAGCTCGGTGAATGGGGCGGCAAGGTGTTGTTGATCGTGAATGTGGCAAGCCGTTGCGGCTTCACCCGCCAATACGCCGGCCTGCAGGGCCTGCAGGAGAGCTACGGCCCCCAGGGATTTGAGGTGCTGGGCTTCCCCTGCAACGATTTTGGCGCCCAGGAGCCGGGAACCATGGCCGAGATCCAGCAGTTCTGCAGCACCACCTACGGCGCCAACTTCAGCCTGTTTGAAAAGGTGGAGATGGCCGATGAGCCCTACACCACCCTGACCAAGGCCGAACCGGCCGGTGCCGTGGCCTGGAACTTTGAGAAATTCCTGATCGGCAAGGACGGCAGCGTGCTGGGCCGCTACAAGAGCAATGTGGAGCCCGATTCCGCCGAACTGAAGGCCGCGATCGAAGCTGCCCTAGCTGGTTAGTTAGCTGCCTGGTTAGGCCCTTAAGCCGGCAACCAGCCGCGGCGGGCCAGGCCGGCCCGATCAGCCAGCTCGACCTGTAGCCAGCGCTCACCCCCTGGGGCCTGCCAATGCCGCAGCACCCTCAGGGGGGCATCCGCCCCTATGGCCGCCAGGGCGGGGGCCTGCTGGCGGGGAGCACAGAGGAGCTGGGCGGGGGCCTCGCTCAGCAGGGGTTCCATCATCGATTGACGGCGCCGCACCTCAGGTTGGCGCCGATCGGCACCACCTGCGGGCAAGCCAGCCGGTGCCAACAGGGCAAAACCCAATAGGGCCACCCAACGCCATGCGGGGATGGGCCGGAGCTGCAAAGGCTTCAAATGTCGAGCTGGGCGAGATCCAGCGAGGCACTGTGGGTTTCGATGAACTCGCGGCGGGGGGCCACCTTGTCGCCCATCAGGATTGTGAAGATCCGGTCGGCCTCGAGGGCATCTTCAATTTCCACCCGTTTCATCATGCGGGTGGTGGGATCCATGGTGGTTTCCCAGAGCTGCTTGGGCATCATTTCGCCGAGGCCCTTAAAGCGCTGGATCGTGTAGTTGGCCTTCTCGCCAAAACCCTCGATCGTCTTTTTTAGATCGCCTTCGTTGTAGCAATAGGTGTGGTTCTTACCGCGCTCAACCTTGTAAAGCGGCGGGCAGGCGATGTAGATGTAGCCGCCTTCCACCAAGGCCCGCTGGTAGCGGAAGAAGAAGGTAAGGATCAGGGTACGGATGTGGGCGCCGTCAACGTCGGCGTCGGTCATGATCACGATCCGGTGGTAACGAAGACTCTTTTCATCGAATTCTTCGCCCTTAATGCCCAGGCCCAGGCCAGTGATTAGGGCCTGGATCTCGGTGTTTTTGTAGATCTTGGCGTCGTCGGTTTTCTCAATGTTGAGGATCTTGCCCCGCAGGGGCAGGATCGCCTGGAAGCGACGGTCGCGGCCCTGCTTGGCGGAGCCGCCAGCGGAGTCACCCTCCACGATATAAATCTCAGATTCGCTCGGATCGCGGGAGCTGCAATCGGCCAACTTGCCCGGCAGGGTGGAGCTCTCCAGCACCGATTTGCGGCGCACCAATTCCCGGGCCCGGCGGGCGGCTTCAGCAGCATTGAAAGCCTGGATGGCCTTCTCAAGGATCAAATCAATTACGCCTGGATTGAATTCCAGGTATTCGGCCAGGGCCTCACCCACCAGGGTGTCAACAATGCCCCGCACTTCGGTGTTGCCCAGCTTGGTTTTGGTTTGGCCCTCAAATTCCGGATCCGGAACCTTGACCGACAACACGGCTGTGAGGCCCTCGCGGATGTTTTCACCGGCCAAGTTGCCATCGGCCTCCTTGCGCTTACCGCGCTTTTTGGCAAAGGTGTTGAGGGTGCGGGTTAGCACCGTTTTGAGGCCCTCAATGTGGGTGCCCCCATCCACGGTGCGGATGTTATTGGCAAAGCCGAGAATGCTGTCGGAGTAAGCATCAACGCACCACTGCAGGGCGGCCTCCACCTGCACGCCCTCCTTTTCGGAGTTCACATAGATGATGTCGGGATGGAGGGGATCCTTCTCGGCATTCATGTACGCCACGTATTCCTTGATGCCGCCCTCGTAGCAATAGATCTCCTCATGGGGGGAGCCATCGGCGCCGCGGGCGCTGGCTCGATTGTCCTGGAAGATGATCCGCACACCGCCATTGAGATAGGCGAGTTCCCGGAGGCGCGAAGAGAGGGTTTGGTAATCAAATTCAATGCCGACTGAGAAGATCTCGATATCGGGCTTAAAGCAAATAGAAGTACCAGTGCGGCCCTTGTCGCCGGGGGCGGATTTAAGGATGTCGATCGGTGCACCCCGCTCGAAGCGCTGGGTGTGCACCTGGTCTTGGCGGTGCACCGTGACCTCCACCCACTCACTAAGCGCATTGACCACCGAGACGCCCACCCCGTGCAGGCCGCCGGACACCTTGTAGCCACCGGATCCAAACTTGCCGCCCGCGTGGAGCACGGTCAGCACCGTTTCCAGGGCGCTCTTGCCGGTGCGCGGGTGAATATCAGTGGGGATGCCGCGGCCGTTGTCGGTGACGGCGCAGGATCCGTCCTCGTTAAGGACCACCAGGATTTGGTCGCAATGGCCGGCTAGGGCCTCGTCGACAGAGTTGTCGACCACCTCATAGACCAGGTGGTGCAGGCCGCGGGGACCGGTGGTTCCGATGTACATCCCCGGCCGTTTACGGACCGGTTCCAGGCCCTCCAGCACCTGAATCTGCTCGGCGCCATAGGCGGCTTGGACTTTGCTGGCGTCGCTCATGCAGGAAGATTTCCCCAGGGATTTGGCATCAGGACAGCGAAATCCCGGGGCAGGACTAGCGAGGAATGGTTTTTCAGAACCTTCTTCGATGGCCAATTTACCACCGGCAAACACGTGCAGACCACCTCACCACTTGTGATCGTGCTGCTGGGGCCCACCGCCAGCGGCAAGACCGCCCTGGCCATCGAACTGGCCCAGGCCCTGGATCTGGCGGTGCTGAACGTGGATTCGCGCCAGCTCTACCGATATATGGATGTGGGCACAGCCAAGCCCAGCCCCGAGCAGCAGGCCCTGGTGCGCCACGAGCTGCTGGACCTGCGCGATCCAGACGCACCGATCAACCTGCAGGAATTTGCAGCCCTGGCCGGCCCCGCCATCGAGGCCGAGCTGCAGCGCAGGGGTTTGGCCCTGCTGGCCGGCGGCAGTGGCCTGTATCTCAAAAGCCTGACCCAGGGGCTCCAACCGCCTGCGGTGCCCCCCCAGCCGGAACTGCGCCAGCAGCTCAGCACCCTGGGCCAGGCCAGCTGCCACCAACTGCTTTGCCAGGCCGATCCCGTCGCCGCCGCCCGGATTGGTGGCGCCGATGCGGTACGCACCCAACGGGCCCTGGAGGTGATCTATGCCACCGGCCGCAGCCTCAGCAGCCAGCAAACCCACCAGGCGCCGCCCTGGCGGGTGCTGGAACTGGGCCTAAATCCGGCAGACGGCCAGGGGCGCATCGCCCAGCGCACCAGGGCGATCTACGGCGAGGGGCTGTTGCCAGAAACCCAGGCCCTAATCAGCCGATTTGGGGCCGACCTACCGCTGCTGGAAACGATTGGCTATGGCGAGGCCAAGCTAGTGCTTTCAGGGGATCTGGCCGAAAGCGAGGCGATTGCACTCACCGAGCAGCGCACCCGCCAATTCGCCAAGCGCCAGCGCACCTGGTTTCGCCGCCAACATCAGCCGATCTGGCTGGAGGGCGCAGAACCGAGCCAGCAGTGCAACCAATGCCTGCAAGAAATCGCACGCGTTCTAGGCTGAATTGTTGCTACGTGGCTTTGTCGGCCACTTTTGTGGCGCAACAGCCAACCTTCGCCCCCCTGAATGCCTCCTCGTCCCCGGTTTGACCGTCGTGCTCCCGTGCGGGAGCTGCCCAACATCAACGACCGCATCAGCTACCCCAACCTGCGGGTGGTGGATGCAGACGGCAGCCAACTGGGGGTGATCACTCGGGAAGAGGCCCTCGAGGTCGCCAAGGACCGGGAACTGGATCTGGTGCTGGTGAGCGAAAAGGCCGATCCACCGGTTTGCCGGATCATGGATTACGGCAAATACAAATTTGAGCAGGAAAAGAAGGCCAAGGAGGCCAAGAAAAAGTCGCACCAGACCGAGGTTAAGGAAGTCAAGATGCGCTACAAGATCGACTCGCACGACTATCAGGTGCGGATCGGTCAGGCAAGCCGCTTCCTCAAGGACGGCGACAAGGTGAAGTGCACGGTGATCTTCCGCGGCCGGGAAATCCAGCACACGGCCCTGGCGGAAGTGCTGCTGTATCGGATGGCCAAGGACCTCGAAGAAAACGCCGACGTCCAACAGACCCCCAAGCGGGAAGGTCGCAACATGATCATGTTCCTCAGCCCCCGCAAAGGCTCCACCAGCAAGGCTGCGGCCGAATAGGGGCCAAAGCGGCAATTGTCACCAGGGCCGAAGCTTCGTATGGTGGCCACCAGCCCATCTGGCCCAACCCCGGCGTGCGATTCCACATCCAGCAGGAAAGCGACATTCCGGCGTCGACCCAGCTGTACAACCAAATCTGCTTCGCCATCGCTGCCAGGCACTACCCGCCCGGCCATCGCTTGCCCAGTACGCGCCAACTGGCGATGCAGACGGGCCTGCACCGCAACACGATCAGCAAGGTTTACCGGCAGCTGGAGACCGATGGCGTCGTGGAGGCGATGGCCGGCTCGGGCATCTACGTGCGCGACCAACAGAACCCGCGCGAACTAAAAGCCCCTCCAGGCCCCCGCAGCCGGGCCCTGCCAGACATCGACAAGGACGTGCGCCAAAGTGTGGATGGCCTGCTCAATGCGGGTTGCACCCTGCAGCAGGCCCGCGATCTATTCACCCGGGAAATCGA
>NZ_JAGQBV010000012.1:0-51811 GCF_024345815.1 Cyanobium sp. HWJ4-Hawea
TGAACGGCTTTCCAGCGCCACGGGCTTCTTCATGCAGGGGCCGTTGTTGATTACGCCGAAGGTTTTTGGCGACGGGCGGGGCTTCTTCTTTGAGAGTTGGAACCAGCAGGTTTTTGCTGAGGCCCTGGTGGCCGATTGCCAGCCGGCGCCTGAGTTTGTGCAAGACAACCACTCCCGCTCCAGCCGCGGGGTGCTGCGGGGCCTGCATTTCCAGCTGCCGCCCCATCCCCAGGGCAAGTTGGTGCGCTGTGTGATCGGTGAAATCTTTGATGTGGCGGTGGATATTCGCCGCGATTCGGCCAGTTTTGGCCAGTGGGTAGGGGCCCGCCTCAGTGCCGCCAACCACCAGCAGCTGTGGGTGCCGGCCGGCTTTGCCCACGGCTTTCTGACCCTGAGTGAGCAGGCCGAAGTGCTCTACAAGACCACCGACTTCTGGAGCAAGGACTGCGAGCGGGCGATCCGCTGGGACGATCCCCAACTGGCGATCGACTGGCCCCTTGGGGCTGAGGGCTGGTTGATTGAGCCGCAGCTCTCGGCTAAGGATGCGGAAGCGCCCCTGTTGGCGGAATTGGTTTCTTCTGGTGGGGTGTTTTCTTGAAGGTGCTGCTCACTGGAGCTGCTGGTCAGCTGGGGAGGGCCTTAATCGCCTCCAGGCCCCTAGGGGTGGATTTGGTTGCGACGAGCCGCAATGGGGGCAGTGGCTTGGTGGCGTTGGATTTGGCGGACTCCGCCGCCTGCCGTGAGGCGGTGCTTGAGCACAGGCCCGATTGGGTGCTGAATGCTGGCGCCTACACAGCGGTAGACAGGGCCGAAAGCGAGCCCGAGCTGGCGATGGCCGTTAATGCCGGCGCCCCCGCAGCCTTTGCCGCTGCCCTGGCTGAGCTTGCCTTTGCCGCTGCCAAAACATGCCGGCTGCTGCAGGTGAGCACCGATTTTGTGTTTAACGGCGCGCAGGGCAGCCCCTACAAGCCAGAGCAAGCCGTGGATCCCCTGGGGGTGTACGGCGCCAGCAAGGCGGCGGGGGAAACGGCGGCTTTGCAGCTGCCGGGCTCCCGGGTGCTGCGCATGGGCTGGGTGTACGGGCCAGTGGGTAAGAACTTTTGCCTCACGATGCTGCGGCTGCATGGCCTCAAGGCCGCGGCGGGAGAAGCCCTTGGCGTTATTGCCGACCAGGTGGGCTGCCCCACCAGCACCTTGACTTTGGCGGCGTCCTGTTGGCGGGCGCTTGGGGTGGGCCTGGAGCCGGCTGAGGCAGCTGCCTTGCCGCAGGTCCTGCATTGGAGCGATGCCGGGGCCGCCAGTTGGTACGACTTCGCGCTCGCCATTGGTGAACTAGGCGTGGAGGCAGGTCTGCTGGACGATGCGGCCCAGGTGCAACCGCTCACCACCGCCGAATACCCCACCCCGGCCCAGCGGCCCAGCTACTGCCTGCTCGATTGCACCACCAGCCGTGCGGCCCTGGGGCTGGAGGCTTTGCATTGGCGCCAGGCTTTGCAGGAGGTTTTGACCCAGGTTGCGGATCAAGTTGTGGCCTAGGTGCTTACCAGCCAGTGGCTTCGGCGAAATTGGGGTTCTTCCGTACGCAGGACGACAAAGCCGTCTATTTCGCCTCTCTCCGGGAAGTTGGTCAATTGACCAACTTCATTAACGCCCCTCCAAATCCCATGGCTGTCTGGGATGGCTGCATGGGCTGGCTACCTGGCAAGCCCATAGGCTGGGACCACTAATTAGATCGCTGTGGTCACAGCTCTCCTTCCCCCTGGTATCCGGCGGGTTTTGGTTACGGGTGGTGCCGGTTTTATCGGTGGGGCGGTGGTGCGCCGCCTTCTGACTGGTAGCGATGCGCTGGTTTTCAACCTCGATAAGCTTGGCTATGCAAGCGATCTCAGCAGCATTGAGCTCAGCCTCGTCGAACTTGGGGAAAGGGGCCTCATAGCCAATGGCGCTTGCCGCCACCAACTCCTCAAGGTGGACCTCGCCGATGCCGAGGCCACTGCCGCAGCAGTGAAGCAGGCTGATCCAGATCTGGTGATGCACTTGGCGGCCGAAAGCCATGTGGATCGTTCGATCGCAGGGCCCGGGGCCTTTATCGAGAGCAACATCAACGGCACTTTCAACTTGCTCCAGGCGGTGCGGGCCCATTGGGAGCAGCTGCCAGAGGAGCGCCAGTCGCACTTTCGCTTCCACCACATAAGTACCGATGAGGTGTTTGGCTCCCTGGGGCCCGAGGGTCGCTTTTCGGAAACCACCCCCTACGACCCCCGCAGCCCCTATTCGGCCAGCAAGGCGGCCAGCGACCATCTGGTGAGTGCCTGGCACCACACCTACGGCCTGCCCGTGGTGCTCACCAACTGCTCCAACAATTACGGCCCCTGGCAGTTTCCGGAGAAGCTGATCCCGGTGGTGATCCTCAAGGCAGCCGCCGGAGAGGCGATTCCGCTCTATGGCGACGGCCAAAACGTGCGTGATTGGCTCTACGTGGAGGACCACGTGGAGGCCCTGCTGCTGGCGGCCACCCGGGGCCGGCTGGGGGACAGCTACTGCGTGGGAGGCGCCAATGAACGCAACAACACCCAGGTGTTGCAGGCGATCTGTGCACTGATGGACCAGCAGCGGCCCGAGGGGGCGCCCCACTCAAGGCTGGTAACGCCCGTGAAAGACAGGGCCGGCCACGATCGCCGCTACGCCATTGATGCCAGCAAAATCACAGCGGAGCTGGGCTGGAGGCCGCGCCACAGCTTCGAGCAGGGGCTGGAAGCCACCTTGCGTTGGTACCTGGAGCATTACGGCAACGCGGCTTCCAAAAGCAGCGGCGGAGCTTAAGATTTGACCAGTTGCGAGAGCCGTTTTTGCCCTGGCGTAGCCCGAGAAAATTGTTGTTTCTATGTGCAGGTCTGGACCTTGTGGCGATGGGCTTTGCAGCTTTATTGCTCAACCTGCTCCATGGACCGAATCTGTTGCAGCCTTCCTGGCTAGTTTTTGTCGTGGGGATCACCTATGTGCTGTTTTCTTGGCTGCTTGGGGGATATACGCTTTTGCGCTGGCCCTGGCTGCGCTTAAGGCTTGTAATCCAAAGGCTTTTAATTACAGGCTTTGCCACATTATCTAGCTTGATTTTGCTGGGATGGATGCTTGACTTTGATCGATATTCCTTTATTTTATTAGATCGTATCGTTTTGCTTGAGTTGCTTGGATTGCAAACCGTTTTTGCGCTTTTTATTAGGCTTATTTTGAGAATAATCAGTCGTAGCCTTTCCAAGCCAGTCTGGCAGCTGATGGCTGCCCCCCATCACCAGATTGATGTGCTGCGGGAGTGGCAACGTAATCCATTCGTACGCCCTCCAAAACTCCTGAATCCTAGAAAACTAACCAATTCCTCCTCGCTAGATTCGCCGGTTTTACGCCGCCCTTTTTCCCTAGCGGTGGCCCACGACATTGATTTGAGCGATCATCAGCGCAACCAAATTGGTACATTGCGCTCCCAGGGAGTTGTAGTTACAACAATTGAGGATCTTGCCCAGCGGCAGCTTGAGCGAATTCCTCCCAGATTGCTTCCAGAGGAATGGCTAGATCTCTCTGATCTTCCCTGGACCAATGAATTGAGCTTTCAGCGCAAGCTGAAGCGAACTGCGGATGTGGCCCTTGCTATGCCGATGCTGTTGATTAGCATGCCAATCTTTTTGATACTTAGCTTTGCTATTTGGCTCGAAGATAGGGGGCCAATTCTGTATGTGCAGAAGCGTACTGGCTGGATGGGCCAGAGCTTTGATCTTTTTAAGCTGCGCACCATGCGGGTAGCAGGGGCTAATGCGGCTACTCCCTGGACCACAAAGGGAGATCTCAGGGTTACCAATGTGGGTGCCTGGATGCGACGCACGCGCCTGGATGAATTGCCCCAGCTCATCAATGTGCTGCGGGGCGAAATGAGTTTGATAGGTCCAAGGCCCGAGCAGCCTCGGCTGGACGATCAGCTGGCCGAGCAGATTCCCCACTACCGCAAGCGCTACTGGATGTTGCCAGGGTTGAGTGGTTGGGCCCAGGTGTGCGGTCCGGCCTATCCATCCACCATTGACGAGTCTGAGCTAAAGCTGAGCTATGACCTCTACTATCTACGTAATTGGAATTTAAGCCTAGATCTTCTAATCTTGGCTAAAACATTTAAGACGCTATTAAAATTTAGAGGGGTTTAGCATTTGCAATGCTTTCAAATAGATTGTACTTTTTGTGAGTAAGTTTTCGGGTGCCGCGCTTTTTGTTTTATTTCTTGTTGCCTTTGGCTTGCTGAAGCAACCTGTCTTAAGTAAGCCCGCTTACGCTACTCCTCCCAAGGGTGGAGGCGCCACTTGCAGTGCCGATCCAACCCTTTCCAAAGCCTTGCTCAGGGAGGGAAAGCGTTTGGGGATTGCATTGCTAGCAGGTTCACCGGAACTACCTGGCAAAGATGCCAGCTATAGGGCTGAGCATGGCAGATTGGGTACAATTACCATTAAGCAAAGACCCATGAGTGCCGAGGTTCGTTGCTTATTAATTAGCCATGAATTCATCCATGTGCTTCAGCACCTATATGGAAATCTAAAGGGGGTGCCCCCGTTAGGGTGGGGTGTTTCCAGTGAGCAATTAGAGCGCTCAGGAGTTTTGCAGGAAGCTGAGGCATATGGATATCAGAATCAGGCTGGATATGTGCTGGAGCTATTGAAGGCCACGCCAAAAACTAGGTAATTTCCGTGATTTATTTAGGCAATAATGGTAAATCTTGGATTGGCCTGTGGAAAGGGTGTAGCCTGTGAATATGTGCTGTAAATAGTTCAATCTTAATGGAATTTGTAAAGCACCTTGATGCTCGACGCCTTGTAGTTGCGTCGGTGTGTGCACAGGCCTCATTAGTTGGAGCCTGGCAGGAGTACTGCCAAATGTACTGGTGGCAAACAGGAATGCTGGCCATTGCGGCAAACATAGTTGTTGATTGTGGTCAGGATGCTCCGGCCCAGCAAATGCTTGCTTTGGCGGAGAGAATGGCCCAGGCCCGTGCCCCGGCAGGATGGCTGGTATGGCCAGATCAAAACCCTGAGCGACAGCAGCCACTGTTGCTTCGCTGCGGTTTTCGGCCTTGTGAACAATTGTGGCTAGCGTCGTTAGCTGTCAGGTCCTTATCATCAAGGGATAAGTTGGCTGCAAATTTTAATAATGAACTGCACTGTGGGCCAGTTGCAGCCGCTCAAATTGATGAATTAATTTTATTTTATCAATGCTGCCATCTTATACCAATTTCGTTTGCTCGGGTTGTGGCCAACGCTTTCTGTGCTGAATCTAATTTGGTTTGTGGGTCAACTTCGCATTTGCTGGATGGCCTGCGCTTGAAAACCTTTGGGCTATGGAATGCCGATAGGCTAGTGGCCACTATCACTGCGATTATGCTCAATTCTTCTAATTCGCAGCTTTCAGAAGTTTTTGGTGGGCTGCTCTGGCTTGGCACCCATCCTGCCTGGCGATGCCGTGGGCTAGCCAGGCAGCTAACGAGCCATGCATGTGGATGGCTGGCCCATCAAGGAGTGGAGCATGTCCATGTGCAGGCATCAGCTGCCGCAATACCGCTTTATCGATCGCTTGGATTTGTAGAGCGGGGCTGGCTCGAGCTTTGGGCAAGTGGCCCTTGAGCAAATCCTCTCCAAAATAGAACCCAGACTCGGGCCAGCAGCTTTGCTGGCCTTGCAGATATCGCTACGACCATGAATCACAGGGCCCTCGGCCTCCACTGGGATCTGCCGCAAGATCGGATCTTTTTCAACCATGGCAGCTTCGGATTGGCGCCGCGGGAACTGCTGCACTGGCGCTTCCAGCTGCTGCGAGAAATCGAGTGCGACCCGGTGGATTTTTTGGTGGAACAATTGCCGGTGCGGCTCGCAGCCGCTAGATATTGCTTGGCTGATCTGGTGGGTGCTAGTGCTGAGCAGCTCGCCTTTGTGCCATCTACCACCTATGGCCTTAATGAGCTCCTGCAGCGTCTTGATTTACTGGAGGAGTATCTGCCTAGCGGCAGTGAGATTCTGCTGCCAGACCATGGCTACAACGCCACTACAAACCTCGTGCGCTTTGCCGCTGAGCGCCATGGCTGGCAATTGCGATTTGTGCCTATCCCCTGGCCACTAAGTGATCCATCCCAGGTGGTGGAGGCCTTTGAAAGGCTCTGGACTAGGGCCACCAGATTGCTGGTGATAGATCACATCACCAGCCCTTCGGCCCTGGTGATGCCCCTGCAGGAGCTGATCGAGTTGGCCCGTTCCAGGCAGGCGTTGGTGATTGTGGATGGGGCCCATGCTCCTGGCTTGCTGCCGCTCCAGCTGGATCAGCTTGGGGCTGATGCCTACGTTGGCAATCTCCATAAATGGCTTTGCTGCCCTCGGGGGTCCGCATTTCTCTGGGTGTGCAGACGCTGGCAAGAGCGGTTGCGGCCCCTGGTGATTAGCCACGGAGCCAATGCCCCAGCGAACTCAGACGTAAGCCGCTTTCGGCTTGAGCATGATTGGATTGGCACCGCTGATCCCACACCTTGGCTTGCACTGCCGGAGGCATTGAGGTTGCTTGGCTGGATCCAAAATAAACCGCTGCGGCCAGCAATGGCCCTAAACCAGCGATTGGCCGAGAGAGCCGGAAAATTGATTAGTCAGGCCCTGCTCAAGGCTGGTGTGGCCCATGGGCAGGGGACAACGCTTGCTGCGCCGCTGGCAATGGTTTCAATCCAGTTGCCACAGGTAGGTTGTTTCGATGGAGGCACCTTGCAAAAAAATCTATTTTCTCAGGGATTTCAATTGCCTGTGATTCCAGTGCGTCCTTACATGACTGGCGTGCCCCAGTTTTTGCGGATCAGTTGCTTTGATTACAACACAAACCAAGATTTGGATCTGCTGGCTGCTGCCCTGCCGAAAGCTCTGCGGGGGCTCAGCGCCGGCTAAGTAATTTCAGCACAAGAATGCTGGCCTGCACTACCAAGCAAATGCTGTTTGTGACGATTACTGGAACCGACTGAATTACATAGCCAAACCAAGCCCAGAGGCCGCTGGCACTAACCAGTAGAAGATAGGTGCGCAGGGAAATGGCATTGGCATCCCCCTGTCGCCAGATCTTCCAGGCTTGGGGTAGAAATGCCATCACCGTGAGCACCGAGGCAACGCTGCCGATTTTGTTGGCGAGGTCAGCTGCTATCAAAAAGGGAAAGCCATTTTTTTGATCCTGGGCATCAATGGCGATTGAACCGAGTGGCTTGGGCAGGTCTTGATCATTGGGAACCCAAATTGGTCTGGGGATCGAAGTCAGTTTGATTGTTTGGCATGGTTGAGCTGTGGCTCTGATCGCTCCATCGCAAGCTCAGCGGCCGATGGCAGCTGTTTAGGTCTTTTGAAAATCATCAAGGGCAGGCCTCCGATCTCTTGGGTCTGAACCAACTCCCAGTGGTCTTCACCAAGTCGATTGAGAAAGTCGCTGATCTGTTGGCGCCCATTAACGCCACCGTAATGCTCAGGAAACTGGTTGCGCAGGGCCTCCGGGCTAAGGGCGCCTCCAAGCCGTCTGCTGGCATCGCTGGGATCAGCTGCAGGTTGGGAAACCATCTGCACCACCTTGTATTCCCAAGGCTCAACCTGGGGAGTGTGGCGGCCGTTCCGGCGCAGTCTTGCTCGCAAACGGTTCAACAAGGGGCGGGTCCCTGGGGCGACATCCTTTGCCCAGGCTGCCACGCCCAGATGGATTTGGTCTGAAATCGGCCATCATCAAAAACAGCTCGTGTTGTCGTCAGAACCTGCTGACCCATAGATCTGGTGTTTAAATTTGCCATTGGTCACCATATGTGGCGTAATTGCCGAAGTTTGTGGCAGACTGCTCCTGCTGGATGTCGCCATATCCTGCGTCCAGGGACACCACGGGTGTTCCTGGATTTTTTCCCGTTTCTGATTAGTGAGTTGGGGCGGACAAGAAAAGATTTTGTTCAGGAATTGCTGTCTGGCCAGGTGGCAAGGCGCATTGTTCAGGCCAGTGGCCGAGGATACCGCAAGGAGTTAGTTTGCCACAGCGGTTGCCTGGGACCTCGAAACCTGAACCAGTACTTAGGAGAGCTTCATTACCGACCAGGATCTACCAAGACACGCCCATCAAACGCAAGCGCATCATCCCCGTAGACCCAGGAGTTGGCAGGGCTGAATCAAAGTCTCAGCTAGCGCCGGTCTGAGGGAAACCCTGCTCCAAGACCTGCCGAAAGACGGGCGCTGGGTATGGAGCGCGTCCGCCTGGATCAACACGCCCTCAAGATCAAGCTCACCGAGCAGCTGCCGCAGCACTGCCCGTTCATAGTTTTTGCCAGTGGCGTAGCAAGCCTGGTTGTAGCCCTCAGGCTTCTGTGCAGCAGTACGCCAACCCCAAGGCTGCCGAGTACAGCGTCACCCGAGCAATGAATGCCGACCCGCCACCGGCGTAGGTTCGATGGAGCCCCGTCGCATGCGCGCGTCCGGGATCGCCTTGAGGTAGCTGATCAGATCGAGATCGGTCGGGGCAGAGGTGATCTCGAGCATAGGGAGGAGGCGATTCCGCCAACCCCAACCCATGCTGAAAGCTTAGGCAAGAGAATCTGGGACAGACTATTAATCAGCCCTGGAATGGATGCCAAGTGAATTGTTACTTAAGTTATCTTGGCTGCCTTGATGGCATTTGCATCGCGCCGGCTAGCATCGGCAATGAGACGATGAGAATCCATGCGTAGTGCCTGCGATGTCAGCATCATTCTTAATATTCATCGGGAAGCCACCTATCTACGGCCAACCTTGCGCAGCTTGGATGCATGTGCAGCAAAAGCGACAAATCTTGGCATCACAGTCGAACTTGTTGCGGTGTTTGATCAGGCCGATGATGCGACGAAACAGGTGTTTGCTTGCACCGAACTTCGTGCCTTTTGCCAGCAACACATCCTTGAGGTTTTCTTTAGCTCTTTGGGGCCTAGCCGCAATGCTGGCATTGCAATGGCTTTGGGTGAATACATATGGATTGTGGATGCGGACGATCTTTATTCGAGCAATAGTATTTGCAGCTATATGTCAACGATTGGCGAGCACAGGGGTCGGCATGTTGTGCTTTTCCCAGACTATCTAGCTGCCTTTGGAGATCGTTTTTTTGTTGTGCGCTATTTCCCCTCGACTGAGCTGGCACCTGCTGATTTCGCCTGCCAGCATTCTTATGTATCAAATATATTTATGTTGAGGGAGCATTTGAAAAGACTTCACTATTGTGATCTGCCTTTGACGCCCGGATTTGCCTACGAAGATTGGCACTTGAATTGCCAATTGCTCGCACTGGGTTTTTGTTTTTTGATCGCCCCTGAAACCATTCTTTTTTATAGACAAAGACCAAGCAGTTTACTGGCATGTGCGGATTCTATTTCCTCCAGGTTGATTCCCCATACCAATCTATTTGATCCGGAGCATTTTTCGATGCTCATGGGGAAATTTCGTGATAGCATTACCGACTGGTCTGGATTTCTGGATAAACGCCAGCAGCATAACCGAGCAAATAATACGGCTGATTTATTTGCATGTGGAAATCGCAGAGGTCTCCTTGAGGAGGTTTGTCGGCTTGAACCGGAGATTGATTTACGAAGGCTTCAGGCGGCAGAGTCACTGCCTGTTTTGCCTGCTGATGCAGCCCATTGGGGGTTTGAATTAGAAACCCTATTTGCACTAATTGGAGCTTCTGTTTTTACTGATGTGGTTCTCTTGCCTTGGCTTAAGCCCGGAGGTAGTGAAAAACATATTCTTCAGGTCGTTGACGCGATCAGAAGCCAGCAACCGGAGGCTTCAATTTTGGTGGTTACGGGTGAATGGACTTCATCCCACGAGTGGTTGAACCGTCTTTCAGAGTGCGATGCCTTTGTAGATCTTTGTGGGGCTTTCCCGCAACTTACTGATGATGATCGCAATGCCTTGCTGATGCGCGCGTTGTTAGCTCTCACATGTCCACCAGCAAGGCTTCATTTTAAAGCAAGTATTTTTGGCCATCGTTTTATTGATCGTTACGGACCGGCGCTTTCGAATTGTTTCAAGTTGATTTACTATCGCTTCTGCGATGACCATTATCTCTGGGGCGACCAACTTTATCCAGATCCTGGTACGATCCGCTTTCTGAGGCGCCATAATGAATCAATTCATTTGATAGTGGCTGATTGTGAGTCGATCATTTATTTCGATCGGAAAATTTTTGCTCCTAAGGTACAGCAGCATCAGCTTCTTTACAACCTGTGTGAGCAGCAGTCCACACCAAAGCTGTATCACAAGATGCCTTGTAAACGGCTGTTGTGGGCGTCACGCATATGCGCCCAAAAGAATCCCTGGATTTTGCCTGCGATCATCGAAAACTGCAGAGTTCAGGGCCTAGAAATAAAGATTGATGTATATGGAAATTATGATGAAGATTTTGATCAAAACAACGCTATTTTTAAAGACCCTGCTTTGGCCTACCGAGGTAGTTTTTCAGGATTTTCAAGTATCGATACAACTGGCTATGATGCATTACTCTATACCACACACTTTGATGGCATGCCTAATGTGATTTTGGAGGCTATGGCGAGGGGTCTGCTTGTTGTGGCCCCTGTGATTGGAGGAGTGGAGGAGGCCATCGTTCATCACGAGAACGGTCTGTTGGTTAGAGTGGGTTGTGATGTTTCGGCTTGGGCGGCAGCTTACGCACAGGCTTTAAAGATGTTGTACCGGGATTGGGAGGATGTCCCAAGGATGGCAGCCAATGCTAGGGTCTATGTTGAGTCGCGCCATGGTTATGAAGCATTTTATAAATCTGTGAGCAATATTTTCTTCAGCAATTTTGAGAATGGCAAAAACCATGAATGAGACAGCGAGCTGCGCTGTAAGGCGCTCGCAGCAGCAGCACATTACGCGCCTAGGTTTCGAGCTCCATCGTCTAGAGGGGTTAGTTGGCGATTGTGATGGGCGTATCGTGAATTTGCATGAACAGCTCGAGCAAGTACAACGCCACAACCATCAATTACAGCTCGAGTTACAGCATGTTTATCGCAGTCGCACCTGGCGGATTGCCAGGCCGGCAAGATTATTGCTGCACCATTCGCGCCTGTGGCGCGAGCGCCTAAGCAACTTGCTTAAAGGCACCTCGAAAATCGCCAACTGACGTTTTAACATACAATTATAATACTTAAGCCCCCTTGGGGCGTTTTTTATGCTCCCTTAAGCCTACCCAACCCTATTGTTAGAGGTGCCCTTAAATTAAAGGCTGATGCAGCCATGTCAAAGACACGACGTGGGATTACCCCGATTTAGTGGGCAGGTGTCAGGTCTCCACGGGTGTGGGTGTATGGGTGTTGATGAACTGCTGTTCGTAGTCGATCGGGCTGAGGTAGCCAATCGTTGAGTAGCGACGCTCACGGTTGTAGTAACCGTCGATCCAGAAGGCCAGCTGCCGCTGCAACTGATGGGGTGAAAGTGTGCTTTTTAGCGGCGTGATCCAGGCCTAAATTATGTCACTGCTGCGCAGAAGCCTGTGGCTAGAGGGTTGAGAAGAAGTTCTCCGCCGCTGCTTTATCCCAGCAGCAGCCCCTAGCCGACATGCTGCAGCTGATCGGGTGCGATCTGGCGGTGGCCTAGGGCCCGGTTGAGGGCCACCGCACCTACGTGGGCGGCCTTTGGGAGGAGATCGGCGCGTTGCAGTTTGACTTCCTGATCCACCGAGGTCTTCGGCCCGATCAGGTTTTGCTGGATACTGCCTGTGGCTCCCTGCATTTGGGGGTGAAGGTGATTCCATATTTGCAGCCTTGCCACTACCTGGGCATTGAAAAGTAGGTTCAGCTTTTGCAACGGCTGCTGCCGTGTCTGAAGCCCAGCTCGGTGCTGTACCTAAAGCAACCCCATGACCACGCGTATTTCCATTACACCCGCCGCGAGATCGTTGGCTTTGGTGAGCGCCATGGCTATACGGTGGAATACATCGGTGAGTGGAGCCATCCCCGTGGTCAAGTGATGCTCGCGTACCGGCCGAAGCCCAGCCTTAAGCCCCATGCCTTGCACCCCTGATCGCCAGTTACTGTTTTTGCATATTCCCAAGGTTGGTGGCACCAGCATCGAGCGGGCCTTGGGGATGTTTGGCGATTGGCAGGTGGAGGATCAGGGAAGCTTGTTTGGGTTGGTGCAGTCGCCTGAGCTGCTGGCCCATGGATGGGGTTCGGCCTTTCTGCAACACCTCAGCTGGCGTGAAATCCAGCAGCACTGGGATTTCAGCGACGCCCTCCGCTTTGCGGTGGTACGCAGCCCTTGGGCCCGCTTCGCATCGGTCTACACCAATACAGATACCCACCTGTGCCAAACCGCTAGGCAAATGGGAATTGAGCTGGAGGGTTTGAGCTTCAGTGCTTTTGTGGCTGCCACCGAGGGCTTGAGCCATGCCCACCTCCGGCCCCAGCTCGACTTCATTTGCGATGCATCGGGGGAGTTGGTGGTGGAGGAGTTGCTGCGAACAGAAAGCCTGTCCCAGGATTACGCCAGCTTTGCCGCTGCCCACGGTTTGCCGACAGGCCTGCCTTGGGAAAACCGATCAAGCCAGCAGTACCGCATGGCGGAGCTCTACGACAGGAAGAATTGGCAGCGGATCGGCGAGCGTTATCGGGCCGACGTGATTCGGCTGGGTTACGGCGATACGCCGGAACCTTGGTAAATCTTCAGGCTGGGATACCAATGGGGAGCCAGCCCCTGCCAGCGCCAATCGGCCATGGCTGCCAGGTGCAAGTTCACCGTCACGTTGGCGCCAGCTGCCAGGTGGGCCACCGCCGTATCCACGCTGTGCACCTGCCGGCAGTAAGAACTAGTGAGCAGGGTTTGAATCCAGCATCGCTGGGGCGGTTCCAGCCCTAGGCGCTGATGGGCTGCCGCCTCATCGGTTTGTAAGCTCAGGTGCGGCCACTGCTGCTCCTCGGATGTGAGCCTTTGCAGCAACAGCTCTGCCGGCAGGCTTTTGTAGTGGTGCATGCTCTGGTCTTGGGGGTTGCTGGCCCAGCACAATCCCAGCGGTTGGGGGTTCCCACTGGAATGGTTCGTGGGCAATCTCCAGGTGGGGCACCGCCAGTGCCGGCCCCAGACGGTGGTCGGATCAATTAGGCCCACTAGGTTCATCAGCGGGATGTGGGGGCTTGTCTCCAGGTTGATTCGGTTGCGGTCAACTACGGCCTCCAGGGGCCAGGCCAGGTATTGGCGAAAAAGCTCGATCTGGCTGGGATGCACCGCCAGGATCACCCGCTCTCCGCGGGCCGTGAGAGCTTGGGTGTAGCGCACAAATTGAAAGACATCGCCCATGCCTACGTCGTTCCAAACCAGAAGGGGCTTGCCATTGAGGGGTTGGCCGCTCCATTGCTGATCCAGGAAGCCTTCACCCTCAAAGCGGCAGCCATGCAAACGCCAGCCAGGTTGCCATTGGCCGCGCCAGAGGTGCAGAAAGCCGAGGTTTTTGTGGGCTGAGCGGCGGGTGCGCAGGTCGCTGGAGCGGGCCGCCAGCCGGTAGCAACGTTCTGCCAGTGCCACCTTGCCCTGCTGCATGCAGGCCAGACCCAGGTTCACCAGGATGCCCCGCTCTTCGGCCCAGTGGAGGTAGGCCCGCCGCAGCTTGCGCTCCGCCAGCAGGGGGTTGGCGGCGGCGAAGGCCTCTAGGCCGTCGCTGTTGTCGGCGGCAGCGGCATTGGGGTTCACGCCACCGGTTGGGCCATTAGTTGTTCGATTAGCTCCACTTGGCGGAGTAGGCAGCTGGGCAGGTCGTAGCCCCGTTCGAGGATCGTGGCCCGAGCCCTTTCGCCCAGGAGCTGGCGCCTTTGGGGGTTCTTCAGCAGTTCGTCCACCCGAGCTGCCAGCCCATCGTGGTCAAAGAAATCCACCAACACCCCTTGATCCCCAGGGCTAATAACTTCCCGCACAGGCGGGGTGTCGCTGGCCACCACGCTGCAGCCAGTGGCTAGGGATTCCATCAGGCCCCAGCTGAGGATGAAGGGGATTGTCCAATAGACATGTACCCAGCTGTGCTGCAGCACTTGCCGGTATTCGGCGTATTGCAGCGGTGGCAGCCAGTGCAACCTGCTGGGGTCGTATTCGAAGCTGTCCATGGCCCATTGGCGCCAGCTGCGGCCGTCACCGCGCTTGGCTCCGTAGGCCACCTCATCGGATCCCACCAGTAGCACCTGCACCTGGGGATTGCGCTGTAGCAGACGGCTCAACCCTTCGGCCACCTGGGGCCAGCCGCGGTAGGGTTCAAAGCCTCGGGTGGTGTAGGTCACCAGGGGCACGTCGGCGGGGATGTGCAATTCACCGATGCTTAGGCCTTCGGCTCGCTGTTCGGGGGCAAGGGGCTTAAAGGCTTCGATGTCAATGCCATCGAATACCACCTGAAGTCGCTGCTGCAGACTTTCTGGAAACTGGCGGGCTTGCCAATGGGTGGGGCAGAAGGCTAGGTCGGAGAGGGCCAGATCCATCACGATCGGGGCGTTGTATGTGTGCACTCGGCAGGCCGTGTCTGGCGATACTGGACCGTTTTCTCCGAAGCCCACGTCGGAACCATTGCTGCGGTAGTACCACTCGAAATAGCCCGCAAAACGGGCTTTAGGCCACACCTCCTTGAGGTAAAGGGTGCTGCCGAAGCCTGAATGGCCAATGATGAGGTCTGGCTCAAACCCCTGCTGACGCAGTTTTATCGCCTCTCTCAGGCAGGCCTGTGCCACCAGCACGGCACTTTCAAAGCGCTTGAGGTAAGGGTGGCAGAGCTTGCCCTCGGGGTCTCGGCCCAGTTGGTAGCGCTGCAGCTGGGTTGCACCGTCTTGGGGGGCGGTCCATTCCTTCCCTTGGCTAAGGAAAACTACCTTGTGCTGGTCATCCTGGGCGTAATGGCTGCAGAGGTGGCGAAATTGGGCCGGGTAATTGGAGTGAACAAAAAGAATCCGCACGCTGTGCTCAGGCGCCCAGGGCCATACTGGTGTAACGGCGGAACCCCTCCACAAACCAGGCTGGCAGGTTTTGTTCTGGATTGGCTAGGCTCACGCTACCGGGCACGTTGAACAGCAGGGCCGCGGCGAAGCGCTGGATGCCGCCCTCCTGGTGGAGGCTGTTGGGGGTCGTGCTGAGCCAGGTTTGGATGGCGTCACGTTGGGCCACCTCGTGGGCATCGAGCGGTTCTTTTTGGACTCCGCTTTGGGCCATGGCCCAGAAGCGGTCGCCGAAATCGGCGCTGAATTGCCGGCCCAGCTGCTCGCGGGAGGCGCCAAGCAGGAGGTCAAGCGTTTGTAGGCGCACTTGGCGAAGCTCCTGCAAGATCTCCTGATCTTCCGGGTCGATGTAATACAGGTTGGAGAGGCCCAGCATCCGATTGAGAAAGATGCGGTCGTCGAAGGCGGGTTGACCCGTGGGTGGGGCTGAATCCTGTCCCGGGCTGCCGGGGGCCGTAGCTGGTTCGTAACGGCGCCGATAGAGCTCAAGCAACCAGCCTGGCAGCTTGGCCGGGGCATCTTCCACCTTTAGTTTGAGTGGCGGATAAAGGGGCATCAGCGCCAGTAACAGGCCATGGCCCTCCGGGCCTTGGAAGCCACTCACCCGCAGCTTTTGGCTCAGCTGATCGCGCTGCTGGGCTATGGCACCGTCTGGATCGGGTAGATCCTGGTTGCATCCGCGTTCAAGCAACAGGCCGTAAATGCGACCAAAGGGACTTGCCAGCAAGGGCTCGAGAAAATCGCCCGGGCTGTGCTCCAGAAAATGGCTAGCAGCTAGGGCTAGCCCCCGGATTTGGGTTGGATTTGGCTGGGCCTGGCCGCAAATGGCTTCTACTTCTCTCAGTAGCCAGACCATCACTCAATTTTGCTGCTGTTGTTCCAGTCAACCATGGCGCCGGTTCAAGAACTGGTATTGACTCCCTCACCAACTTCTTGACCCTTTCCACGCGGTTGTGTAGGTTCAGCTCGTTTCACTGTCCTATTTGACGGGACAGGGCATTTCAAACCGAATTAAGCCCAGTCCCTAACCCCTTCGAACTCCATGGCGACCTTTAACAGCACCATCACCGGCTCCAATACGGGCGACACGCTGATCGGCACCCAGGCCAATCAGTTCATCAATGCCGGATCGGGGAACGACAGCATTTCCACGAGCTTCAGCCTCAGTTGCCTGCTGGGTAACGCCGGCAACGACACGATCGGTGGCGTTGGATTTGGCAATACGGTTCAGGGCGGTAGCGGTAGCGACAGTTTCTATTTTGTTTCAGGCCTCACCCGTGCCCTGCTGCTGAGCAACCAGGACAACGACACGATCCAGGTACTTGCTGGAGCGAGTGCCACCACGATTTATGGCGGTAGCGGCGACGACAGCATCAAGATTGCCGGTGATGCCACCGGCTATTTCATTAGTGGTGATCTTGGCAACGACACGATTGGTGTAACCGCATCGCTGCTGAACAGCACGATTACTGCTGGCGATGGCGACGACCGGGTCTTTGTGACCGGCACCCTCAATGCCTCTTCGGTGCTGGGTGGATCTGGCTCAGACAGCCTGGCGTTCATCCAGCGGGTAACTGGTAGCACCATTTCTGGTGACACCGGTGCGGACACGCTGGCTTTTAGTGAAACGGTGATTAGCAGCTCGATAGCGGGCGGAGCCGACGCTGACCTGATCAATGTTTTGATCGGTGCGAGCGGTACGAATATCGACGGCGGAGCCGGTGATGACTCGATCACGGTGCAGGTGGGTGCAAACGGTGGATCGGTCATCGGCGGAGATGGCAACGATCTAGTAACGGTTACCGCCGCAACCAATGCGTCGATCACCGGGGGCAGTGGCAATGATTCGGTGGTGATCAGCGGTGGCATGACCAGCGGTGTGATCGTCACGAATTTCGGCGACGACTCGATTTCTATCAACGGATCATTGGTTAATGCCGGCGTTTACGGCGGCAGCGGCAATGACACGATTTCGATTGCTGGCACGGTGAGTGCTGGTCTAGTGGGCGGGCAGCAGGGTGCCGACCTAGTGAGCATTGCCAGCGGCGATGTGGTGGGTGTGTCTCTGCAGTTAGCACTTTCCGATGACACCAGCACCTTGGCTGACACGCTGGTGGTTAGCGGCGGTTCGCTAAGCAACAGCACGATTGTGAGCGGCAGCGGTGCTGACTCGCTGAGTATCAATGGTGCGGTGTTGGGCGGCAGCATCAGTAGTGGTGCTGGCTCTGACTCCCTGCTGGTGAGCAGCAGCCTTGGTGGTGTGATCGACCTAGGCGCTGGTAATGATTATGTGAGCGCGGGCAGTTCGCTGACCGTGGCGACGGTGCTTGGCGGTAGCGGTTCCGATTCGCTGACTTTTGCTGGTGGCACGGGCAGCAGTGTTGTGGGCGGTGTGGACGCCGATTCGATCGTGTTCACCGGAGCGCTGAGGGGCAGCACGGTGGTGGGCGGTGACCCAGCCAACGGCGGCAGCGCCCTAGATGGCAATGATTCGATCTACGTGTCCGGATCGATCAGTGCGGTGTTGGCATTGGGCAACTTCGGTGACGACAGCTTGGTTGTTACCGGCGGCAGTGCTTTTGCCAGCTCGTTGTGGGGCGGCAGTGGCAATGATCTGATCAGTGTTGGTGGGGCTGTTTCTGCCGGTGTTATTTACGGCAATAGCGGCAACGACAGCGTTTACATAACTGGATCTTTGGCGGGAGCTGCTTCTGTGTTTGGTGGTAATAACACCAATACCGGTGATCTGGATGAGGATTACATCAGCATCGCCTCGATTAGTTCCGGCTATGTGTGGGCGGATCAAGGCAACGACACGGTTTTGGTGGCAGGAGTTGCCCTTAACGCATCTATATACGGAGCCAGTGGTAATGATTCCTTGAGCATCGGCGGCAGTGCATCGGCTGCGCAACTCCAGGGTGGAGCTGGTGCCGACACGATGGTGATCAGCGGCTCAGTATTGGGTGGCTCGAGCATCTATGGCGGTTCTAATGGCAGCGACGCCAGCGGAGATCTGGCTGATTTGATTTCCATCGGCGGTGGCCTGACCTCTGCGCAGGTACTTGGCAACCTTGGTGATGACACGATTCTGATTGCCAACCAAGTGAGGGCGGCGACGATTTGGGGCGGCAGTGGTAATGACAGCGTCACTGTTGGAGCCAATGGCATAACTGGTGGTGCCGTCTTCTACGGCAATGTTGGTGACGACAGCTTGGTGGTAAGCGGCGCAATTGAGGGCAGCTCACTGTTTGGCGATGATGTCACCGAATCCACCGCGGATGGAAACGACAGTTTTGTGGTGGTGGGAGGCTTTAGTAGCTCCTATTACGCCGGTGCAGCGGGTAATGACTTGTTCAGCGCCAGTGGCACGGTGGATGCCGGTATCGTGTTGGGTGGATCTGGTAACGACAGCTTCACCTTTGGTGCGGTTACCGCCAGCTCTTCTCTGTTGGGTGGTGCGGGCAACGATGTGATGTCGATTGGTGGCATCCTCGCCACCGGTTCGGTTCTTGGTGAAGCTGGTGCCGACAGCATTGTTGTGAACAACTTCAGCCGTGGCTATGTCGATGGTGGAGAGGGTAATGACACCTTGTCTTTAACCGTTCTGCAGGAAGCCTCCAGTGTGATCGGTGGCTCCGGTTCCGATCTGATCATTGTTGCGAACTCGGCCACGAAGGCTTACATCGATGGTGGCGTCGATAACGACACCCTGCGGGTGGTATCTGGTCTGACCTCTTCCACCTTGCTTGGTGGATCGGGCAACGACCTGTTCAGCCTTGCTGGTGGAATGACCAGCGACCTGCTGTTTGGCGGTGACGGCAACGACACCTTCGTCCTGGATGGTGCAATTTCACTGACCACGATTGATGTGGGCGGCGGTGCCGACAGCATTACGTTGGGAGGTAGTAACGCCCGTGATTTCACGCTGAGCGGCAGCCTGAGCGGCACCAGCCTTATTGGTGATGCCGGTTCTGATGTGGTTTTGATTGCCTCTGTAATGAGCAGTGGCTTTATCAGCCAAGCAGCAGGGGTTGACTCCCTGTTCTTCTCCACCACGGTGACCAATACCACGGTGGTTTCTGGTGGTGGTGAGGACACGATCAGCCTGAGCGGTGCTTCCGACAACCTGATCCTCAGTGCCTTCTCGGCGAGCCGTGTCTTCGCCGGTAGCGGCGCTGACACCTTGAGGTTCATCGGTACGGGCACTGGCTTTACCGCTGACCTTGGAGCGGATGCCGACAGCCTTTATTTCGCTGGTATTTCAGTGACTGGGGCTTCTATTTTCGGTGGCTCTGGCGTGGATACCCTGTGGTTGAGCGGCAGTTCTACTGCCACCACCCTTGATGGCGGCGCCGATGGAGATGTGTTCGTGCTGCAGGCGATCAGCAGCTCCGACAGCCTGTTCGGCAACAGTGGTGCGGACTCCTTCCTGGTTCAAAGTGATGTGACCCGCAGCACGATGGAAGGCGGTGCGGACGGCGACACATTTGTGTTTGCTGGCACCTTGGTGACTGCCTCGATCAGCGGCGGAGATGGCAACGATTCTCTGAGCATCGGTTCGACAGCCCTAACGACAACCCTCACCGGCGGCAGCGGTAATGACACCTTCTTGGTTAATACGCTGCAAAACAGCTACATCAGTGGTGATGTGGGTGTGGACTCGGTTGTAATCAGCGGTGCTTTGATCAATTCCACGATTGATTTCGGCGCTGGCGATGAACAGTTCACCCTCACGGTTGATTCCACCAGTAGCTCTGTGTTGGGTGGCGATGGCAACGACACGCTGATCTTCTCGAGCACCCTCACCTCATCATCGATTGTTGGTGGAGCTGGTAATGATCTGCTGAGCTTTGGCTTCGTGGTTGGGGCAACAAACACGATTGATGCTGGGAACGACAACGACACGCTGCTGTTCTCGAGCACGGTTAGCGCGGCATCCATCCTTGGTGGAGACGGCAACGACAGCTTCTCCTTCGGTAATACGATCACTGGTACAACGCTGAATGCAGGTGGCGGCAACGACAGCCTGAGCTTGGCGGTGAACGTGACGGGCTCTTACTTGTCGATGGATTCAGGCAGCGACCTGGTGGTGTTTGCCACCAGCACCACGCTTACCAGCAGCACGGTGCTTGGTGGAGCTGGTAATGACACGCTGAGCTTCCTGGGAGTGGTTGGCTTCTCCACCATCGACGCCGGTGATGGTAACGACAGCCTCTACTTCTCTCTGGCGCTCACTAGCACCACTGCAGCCGGTGGGGCCGGTAACGATACCTTCAGCTTCGCTAATTCGATTACAGCTGTTTCCCTTGCTGGTGATGCGGGTAGCGACCTTGTGAGTATCACATCTGGTGTCTTTGCTTCCACCTTGGCTGGTGGTACCGATGAAGATTCCTTCTACTTCGCCAGCACTGTTTCCAGCTCCTACATCAGCCTTGATGCCGGTAGCGACTTGGTGGTGTTTAACAGCAGACTTGCTGGTAACAGCACAGTCTTGGGTGGATCAGGCGGCGATACCCTGATGTTTAACAGTTCTGTTGATGCAGGTATTTCAATTGATGCTGGCGCCGATAACGACAGCATCTACTTCTCTCTGGCGCTCACTGGCACTACTGTGCTGGGCGGTACAGGTAGCGATACCTTCAGCTTCGCTAATTCGGTTACGGCTTCGCTGGTTTCACTCGATAGTGGTGCTGACAGCATTGTGTTTGCTGCTGCTGCAACCAACTCAACAATTGTTGGTGGCGTTGGCACTCAGACCATTCAATTCAGCAGTGCCGCTGATCTGGTGAGCTTGAGCGGAACCTTTGGTGCTGGTTCCATCCTTGGTGGAGACGGAGCTGACAGTCTTGTGTTCCTTGCTGGTGCAGCCATCAATGGTTCAACGAAGGTGTCCTTGGATGCGGGTAACGACTCTATTGTCTTCACTAACAACATCCTTTCTGGAGCCTTTGGTGGTGGAGCTGGCAATGATTTCTTCACTGGCAATGTCACTATCGGCAACGCTGGTGTGAGTTTCTGGGGTGGCGCTGACAACGACACCTTCACCTTCAACACCATCACAGGTGCAGGGGCAGGTGCAACGGCTTACTTCTGGAATGACGGTGGTACCGATTCGATCGTGTTTAATTCGGTTGTTTCTGGTGGTTCAGGCGCATCTGGTAGCGCTGCCGGTGTGTTCTTCGGGATTACGAGCGGAACTGGCTTCAACATCTCATTCTTGAGTGATCAGACCAGCGCCTCCTTCGGTACTGGCATCAGCAACTTGTTCCAAGTAAATAACAGCCTTGTCAGCTTCGGTATAAATTCTTCTAACTACATCACTCTCTCCTTTGTGGGTGGTGGATCAGTCCAGTTTCAGGGCTTTGATCAGGCTGAGGCAAGGGCTATCACCAACACATTTGGTTCGGCTGGTGGTGGTACTGCTCTGTTCGGTGCTGCTGCCTCGATTCCTACCTTCAGCTGAGGCTGACCGCTTTCACGGTCTTCACATCCCTCAAGCCCCCGGAAACGGGGGCTTTTTTATGATCTGTTGGCATAGGCTTTCTTGATGCATTTTCGCGATGATCGGCCGTGGCTGGAATTGTTTTTTCAGGGCAGGCGCCTTGAGGCCGAGGTGGTTCTTCATGCCCAGCGTTTGCAGTGCCACGGTTTGCAGCGCAGCTCCGATCCTGGTGCTGTAAACGGCACAGACCCATCGGATCTTTCCGCACTTCAACTCCTGCAGCGTGCCTATGGCCGGGAGTTACCAAAGCCGGAGGCGCCTATGCCAATCTTGCAGGCGGCCTACCAGGCCGCCGGGGATAGCCCTAGGGCCCTAAGGGCATTGATTACCCAGGAGCCTGGTTATCCCGATCCGCTGTTGCTTTTAGCACTGCGCACTTTGTTGCCTGCCGCCGCTGACCATGGTCTGCGGCGGCAGTTGTTGCAGCGGGTCGGTTTATTGCTTATGAGGCAATTCCCCCAGCGCCATGATCTGTTATTGGCTTTGTTGATGGCGGAAGGTGCCAGTGAGGTCCTCAAGAGTTTGCCCCAAAGGTCCATGCCGGCTTCTGCCTACTACGGCAATGGACAGGTGGCGTTGATGGAATTGCAGTCGCAATGGTCTAAAGGTAATTACGCAAATTTGCTTCTTACTTATATCCACTATCAGCTCAGCCAGCGTTGGTTTCCCAAGAGCGATTATGTATTGCGTTGTTATACAATAATTGGCGCTATTGATCGCGTTGATGCATTATTTCGTGCTATCTATCAGCGCTATGCGGCTGAGCTTGTCCCGGTTACGTTGAGTAATATGTTGTTCACGGCCCTTGGCCTTGAACAGTTAGATCAGATTTACGTTAACCAGCTCGTGGAGCATTGGCGGCGCCTCACCCGAACCCCCTGCCAGGTCGCTGAATCACCGGCCCCGCGGCCTCTGCAGGCGCTAGAGCGACCCACCCTGGTGGTTTGTTCCGCAGATCTGCGCATGCACCCAGTGGGCCGTTTTTGGTTGCCCTTGGCCCAACGGCTATCCGGCCAGTTCCGGCTTGTGCACGTGGGCTTTAATCCCCATGAACACGACTCGGTACGTGATCAGTTACGGGCCTGCTCCGATGGTTGGCATCTGCTTGAGAGCACCGCAACCGCCGAAACAGAAGCTTTGCTGCGAAATCTGCAGCCAGATCTGTTGTTGGATCTTGGTGGCCATACGGCCGATAACCGCCCCGGCCTTTTAAATCAGCGTTTTGCGGCTGTACAGGCCACCTATCTTGGGTTCTATGGCCCCAGCTATGGCGAACAATGCGACTGGTGGGTTTTAGATCAAGCCATTGCGCGGCGGGTACGCGATTCCTATCCAGGTAGTGAGCCGATCTGGGAACTACCGGGTCCATCACTTTGTTATGACCCCAGCTCCCATGGCCTGCCGCCAGTGCAGCAAATCGCCTACAGCGAACCTGATCACCCCGTGATCGGCTCTTTCAACCACACCCGCAAATTAACCACCGCCTGTATTGAGCGTTTTGCCCAGTTGCTGCGCTCGATGCCTCAGGCTGTGCTGCAGTTTAGATCCCATTCCTTTTATGACCCGGCAGTGCGGCGCTGGTTTGTGATGCGGTTCCTTGATGCGGGCGTAGCCGCCCACCAACTACAGCCCCTGCCCTATGCACCATCGGGTAAGGATGCCTTGCTCGATTACGGCCGTATCCACCTGCACCTCGATTCCTATCCAGTGAGTGGTACTACCACCACCTTGGATTCCTTGGCGATGGGTATTCCAGTGTTGACTTGCCCGAATCATCTCTATGCCGGAGCAATCTCGGCGGCGCTCCTCGAGCATGCAGGTTTGGCTGAGATGGTTTGTGAACACCCCGATCAGCTAGCCCACAGGGCTAAGAACTTGTGTGAGCGCTATGCCAGTGCCGAAGCGCGGCGGCAGCTGGCCCAGCGGGTACGTACTTCCCCACTTTGCGATCCCCAAGCCCTACCGGCGATGTTTGCTGAGCAGCTTGGCGAGATGCTTAGGCGAGCACGCTGATCAATTTCCCCCTTCTACAGCTGCCCGATTTCGCACGGTATCGTCCAATATTTGTACAAGCTGTACCGAATTGGAAAATGCACAATATCCACTACAAAAACTTCAGCCCGCCCAGATCTCCTCAATCCCCAACTGCAGTTCAGGAAACTCTGGTCCAGCCTCCAAAACACTGAGACCTTCAAATCGCTGTTTATCGCCGCTGGATGACCAGACCTCCACGGCCTGTTGGTGGGGAATCAACAACCAGCCGAGCCGGGCGCCGTTGGCCTGGTAGGCAGCCATCTTGTTGCGCAGGGCCGTGAGGGCGCGGGGGTGAGGTTCTGCCAGCGATCTAAACGCACCAGGGAGGCGTCGGGGCTGAGCACGGAGTCGTCGGGCAGGCGGAAGCCAGTGGAGCTATCAAACGCCTTCCAGGTGGTGCCTGATCTGGCAAAGCGCTGCAGCTGGAATGCAAGTTCGCTGTTACGACCGCCCGTTTCACTGCCTGTGGGCGTCATTGCCAGCACCTGGCCATCGGCAGTGAGTTCAAGCACCGCCCCACTGTTCTCGGCACACAGAAGGCCAAACTGTTCTGGCGTGAGCTGCAGATCGACGGGTGGGAATGGTCTTGCAGAGAGGGCCATCACCCCAGGCCTGAGGACTATTTCAGATTAGTTCAGTTCGCTGGCGTGGCCCATATGAGTTGCAGCAGTCGCCAGCGGGGATATCAGCGCACCAATGTCAGAGCTTTTGTACAACCTGTACAGAATCGTGAAGCGCGAAATTTCCACTACCGGAACCTCAGTCAAAGCCTTCAGGGGAGCGATTCCAGGCCTTGCGATGTATTGGACCATCCACCCTTGGAAGGCATAACCCGCCACGGCAGCCATGAAGCGATTACCTGTCACCTACCGCTTCATCGGGTGAAGCGATTAGGCTGCGGTGATGGCTTCATCCTGGATCTGGCAGCGGCGCAACTGGCCCCAGTTCCGCTGGAAGGACTCCGCTCTAGCGCCGCTGCTGCTGCAGGCCCGCTCTGCGCGTCAGGAGCTGCTGAGCCAGCTGGAGAAGCTGGAAACCCCGCTCGACCTGGAAGCGATCTCCGCCTTGCTGGGCCGCGAGAGCCTGGGCACGGCCGCCATCGAAGGCGAGCTGCTGGATCCCGCTCAAGTGCGCTCCTCGATCGCGCGCCGGCTTCACCTCCCCCTGGCCGAGGGACAGCCGGCCGCCAGCGCCCAGGTAGAGGGCCTGCTGGATGTGTTGCTGGAGGCCACTAGCACCTTGGATGAGCCCCTCACCCTGGCCACCCTGAACCACTGGCACAGGCGCCTGTTTGCCGCTGGCCCCGATGGACTGCGCGCGATTCGGATCGGTGAGCTGCGCGATCAGGCACCGATGCAGGTGCTCTCTGGTGCGATTGGCCGTGAGCGTCTGCACTTTGAAGCGCCGCCTCGAGACCAGCTCAAGAAGCAGCTGGAGGCCTTCCTGGATTGGGTCGCCTCCCCGCCACCACAGCTTGATGGACTGATGTGCGCGGGCCTGGCCCATCTCTGGTTTCTCACCCTTCACCCCTATGAAGACGGCAACGGTCGCCTCGCCCGTGCCATCACCGATCGGCTGCTGGCCCAGGCCTGCAGGGCCCAGGTGCAGCAGGCGTTATCTGGCCGCGCCCTGGGCATCTCCGCCCAGATCCTGCGGGAGCGGGAGGCGTACTACAAGGCATTGGAGCGCTGCCAGCGGGGAGATTTGGAAGTCACAGGCTGGCTGAGCTGGTTCCTGGAGCAGCTGACGGCAGCGGCGGCCACCAATGGCACCGTGATCGATGCGGTGCGGCGCAAGACGGCCTTCTGGTGGAGCCACCGCCACAGCGGCTTCAATAGCCGCCAGCAGAAACTGCTCAATCGCTTGCTGGATGCCGAACCGGAGGGGTTCACGGGCGGCATGACCCTGCGCAAGGCCATCGGCCTCACCAAGGTGAGCCGCGCCACGGCCTGGCGCGATCTGGCCGAGCTGGTTGAGCAACAAGCGATCGAGCCGATCGGCGAAGGCCGCAGCCGCGCCTATCGCATCCATTGGCCTGGCAGTTCACCACCCGGGCTTCCCGGGGGCCGATAGCCAGGGCGAGAGCCTCGATGATCTCCAGGCCAACCTCGAGGACGTGATTACCATCCTCTGCGGGCTCGTCAAAGCGAGCGCAGCAAGGCCTCATAGGCCTTGTGTGACCCGACCCAGAACCAGATCAACGTGCCATCCTTCAGAACTCCGACGGCCCGCCAGTTGAGATCGACACGGGCCGAGTAGATCGGAAGCGTTGTATGGACCTTCTTGAATCTGAGGGATGGATGGGCCGGGTTCTCTCGCCAAAGTTGGTAGGCGCGCCTGATCTTTCGTCTTCTTTCGAGGGGCGCCTGGGTGTAGAGCTGCCTGAACTGATCAGTCGTAACTGAGTTCACTACAGCTAATCGATGGACTGCACCCGGCCAGCCTGGAAATCTTGAATGGCTTCACTGGCCATTTGCTCCAGCAGGTTCTGCGATCCAGCGAACAGGGCGCTCCAGCGCTCTTCTGATTCCATTTCCTCAAGCAAGATCGCAGCCAGCACGTCCTGCTCCTCTTCTGGGAGCTTGGCCGCGGATGCCACCGCTGCAGATAGAGCTTGGGTCATCGGTTCTGCTCCAGATCAGGTGGCTGGGTCTGTTCAACCGTAGCGGGGGCATTGGGGCAAGTCGCCACGGAACCGGCGCCCTGTTAATTCCTGAGGGCTGTGCCCATGGCTTTCAGGTGCTGGAAGCCAGCAGCGAGCTGCTTTATCTACATTCCGGAGCCTGGGTGCCAGAAGCTGAAACCGGCCTGCGCTTTGATGACGCCCAGTTGGCCTGAGTGAGCGGGATTTGCAGCTACCGCTGATTAGGCAGCCTCTAGGCCTGGATCCACTACTAGAACTTCAGCCAGAGCATTCAGACGCAGATTCCAGGTCTTGGGATGTACTGACCTATCCACCTTTATGGGGCAACCTCAGAGATTTGGATGTCACGGGCTGGCTGAGCTGGTTCCTGGAGCAGCTGGCGGGTCACTGAATCGTTTCTATGTCGCCAGTTCAGCGATAGGCCTGGCTCCGATGGGCGACCTGGAGTACCAGCACCACCAGCTCATCCTCCTGGATGTCACAGATCACCCGGTAGTTGCCCACGCGGTAGCGCCAGAGACCCGTGAGGTTGGCAGTAAGACCCTTGCCTCGCTGCCTGGGGTCCTCGGTCTCCAGCACCAAGCTGTTGAGGTAACGGAGCAGAATCTGGGCTTTAGAGCGATCGAGCTTCTTGAGCTGCCTTCTGGCCGTCTCAGAGATCCGCAGCGTCCAGGCCAAGTTCCTCAATCACAGTTTTGAGGCTGTGGGTCTGCTCCTTGCCGCAGCGAACCCTATCCAGCACCGAAGCGCCCATGTAGGCGTCCTCCAGGTCGTCGATCCCGGCTTCGATCAGCTCCCGCAGGTAGTAGGCCTTGGAGCGGCCCGTGACTTCAGCGAGCTGATCCAGCCTTGCTTCCACTGCTGGGTCCAGCCGTACGGACGTGGGCACGTGGGCTCATGAATCGGTGTATTCACCCTAGCGAAGACCCACGTTTAACGGGACCCTTTTGATGCCCGTTGCCATGCCCCTGGCTACCTCCAGGGAGGAGCACCCGGCGCTTGGGATGCCAGCTCGATTTGCAAAGTTACCGCTGATTAGGCAACCTCTAGGCCTAGATGTTTCACGTAGGGAATGAAATCACGATCGCTGAACAGCAGTGGCAGCCCGGCTTCCATGCAGGCAGTGGCAATGATTGCGTCGGTCGTTTTGCGCACTGTGATCCCCATGCTGCGCAGCTTGCGGTAATTGTTCGCTGTTTTCCAGGCATTATGAGCTCCTAGCATCGGCAGCAATGCCAGCGAGCGGAACAACTTGCGGGCGGTGGCTACGTCGCGCTCGTGGCGAAAGCCCTGAACCACTTCCACCAGAATCAGATCACCCACCACCAAAGGCGTCACCCCCAGGAAACGATCGAGTCGATCCACTCCAAGGAATCAACAACGATCACGTCACCTCTGGGAATTTTGGTCTGGCTGGGGGGCATCTAACCGTTGGAGGTCAAGGCTGCCTTCCCAGCGCAACTTGCCACGGAATTTATGGAACTGAGCTTGCTGGTTGAGCTGCATCAAGGCGTCATCAATAACGATATTGGTGCGCATGGCCGCAGACCTGCGGATGTGTATGCGTTGGGCGTATTCAACTCATTAGCCAGGTTGCCTGGCCGGCTAAGACCAGCCGAATCGAGCTGCGGGCCACAGAAGACGAGCGCGACCTCCTGGCCCAGGGGCGCCTGGCAGCCCAGAGGGTGCTGGCCGACCGGGAACAGTTCCTGCTCGATGCCGACGGCCAAAAGGAGTGGGAGCGGATCAACAGCCGCCCGGCCCGCAACCTGCCAGGGCTGGCGCGCCTGCAGCAGCGGCCATCGCCCTTTGTCATCCCAGCGCCAGATCAACCCGTGGCATGAGCGGCTACCAACCGCCAGCGCTGTTGGCGGGCCGTCACCAGTTCACAGGATTCTGTTGCCGATCGCAGGAGCAGACAGCCTGGCTAGTTGAGACGGCCCGGCAGGCCCATGGCACCGGCACCACCCGGGTGTTTGTGACTACCGAACTGGATCAGCCGCAAGTGATCGCCTACTACGCCTGGTGCATGGCGAGCGTGGCAATCGCGGATCTGCCCGAGAGGCTGCGCCGTGGTGCTGGCCGCTACCCCCCAGCCCATCGCCCTGCTGGCTCGTCTGGGGGTCGACGAACGTCATGAAAGCAAGGGCCTTGGCGCTGCCCTGCTGCTGGATGTGATCACCCGGGTAGCCAGCATGGGCAATGCGATCGGCTGCCGTGGCTTGCTGGTGCATGCCGAGTCCAAGGAGGCGAGGAGCTTCTACGAGCACCTGATTCCAGAATTCGAGCGTTCACCCACCGATCCGCTGCACCTGTTGCTGCTGCTCAAGGACATCCGCTGCACGCTGGGCTCGCTGCCCCGTTGATTGGCCCGGCATGGAATCCCCTGCGCCGATTCGGAGCGGTGCCGCTGGGGCGGGAGGCCCTCGATAAGATTCTCAGTTCGTACCGGCCTCCCAATGGCAAGGTGAGCGAGTAGATGCGGATGGGGGCCCTGCAGCAGCTCCGGCCCTGCAAATCGCTTCAGCCAAGGGAACTGTGACGCGAAGCCCTAGCTCCCGCTGGGCTTTTGTAATATCAGGCACATAGCGATTATGTACTCCAGCGGGGTTGGGTTTGCCAAGGTTGTGTACCGGCTTCTCTGGAGCAAGTAGGTCGCGAACCAGGTGGGCAATGTCTGCGATGCTGATCACTTCATCTGAGCCCACGTTGTAGGCCTGGCCAGAAGAGCCATGCTCAAGCATGGTGAATAGCCAATGGGCTAGGTCGGTTTGGTCGAGGTAGGTGCGTTGGGGGGTGCCGTCACCGGCCACGGTAACGGCATCTGCGGTTAGGGCGTCGCGAATGAAATTGCCGATAGCGAAGTGAACATCGAGCGGAAGGACGGAGCCGACAAAGGCCAAGCATTTTGCTGCGACAGCCTCCAAGCCGTGCAATTCACAATACAATGAACTAAGTTATGTAGCCTAAAAAATATTTTAACAAAACCATCATGCCGCCCACCTCGAAAGACAATCATAGATACAGCCAAGATGACGCAACAATGAAATCCTAAAAAGACTAGTGATTTATTGCCCTAAAGATCTCAGGTAGTGGATAGTCCGCGCTACCGAGAGGCGATCCTGGAAAGGGAGTACAATTTTGCCCTAGGATATATGTAGACCGATAGGCGTATCCTAAGTGGTATGCAAACCCACCCGGCACAAACTCCTGCTTGTCAATTATAGAAGAATCCAAAAGATGCACGATATGGCATGTATGAGGTGCGAATAATGCTCCGTTAAGGGCACCAGCACTTTCCCCTATTACATGAGATGCACCATTGAACAGCATTAATTTTTCCGAGAAAGTCAATGTAGCTGGATCCAGCACACTGCCACCAATTTGCCTGACAAATGCCTCAATTTCTAATATATTTTTAACACGGCATCTTCGATTGTCAGCCCTTGTTGCAAACAAAATCTGTCCTACATGTCTATGCTTAGGCATAAATGATCCTTTTGCGCTATCAAGCCAGTCCTTCAGAATTGAAAAAGAAATTCCCTTGTTGGGGACCAGTGGAAGGTATAACTCGTCAAGCCTAATACGATGAAGCTTGTTTTTAGGTGGCAATAGCCTGTCGATATATGTTCGCGAACATGGCATCTCGAGTTTCTCAATCAACTCTAGCTGCCACCTAGGGCATTCAGCAGCAATAGGAAGCGCAAGGTTAGCAAGAGTGGCTTCCGCAAGCCTCAGCTTTGCAACGATAAGCGGAGCAAATGCATCAAACATGAAATGGGTATAATTCTGCGAAAATGGCCACCAAAGTAACCGAAGCCTAGTCTCAATCTCTTCGCATGGATTAGAGATGCTTAAAAGCCCATCGGGGGCTTTAGCCAGGAAAGGAAAACAATGATCCCAAAGCTCATTGCCTACAGATTCCAACAAGAGCCCAGCATCGCTAACAAGAAACCATCTAAGTTCATTGTTGCTAAAACGATAAACATATATACATGGCCTAATAAGCTTGATTATGCCAATTTCCAGCGACCCCCAAAGATCTACAGAAAGCATGTCTCTCGCACCACGAGAAAGTGGAACACACCTAATACTTCGATGAAATTCAGCAAATGAACTCCAGTCGCCAAAGATATCACGAGAACATATTTCTATAGAAGAGTCGTCAATTAGATCTTGATATTCGAGACTACGCCTAATACTGTTTTGCATGATCAGGTTAACACCCTAGACGATTAAGGTACAGAAATAAAAACTTAATGCCTATTAAGATTCTCAGCCGCAAAATCGTGAACAGTCAAAAGGGCAGTTTCCTGAACCGAGTGGGCTGCCCCCGGGCGGTGAAGGAGAGGTGTGGGGGGGCATGAATTGGCTTTCGGAGGATTATCATAGCTAGTCAAACGAAGATTCACGAGAAAGTTCAATTCGAACATATACTCTACCTTGATCATCGTCGAAATACGCAAAGCCTCTGTTGCCGAAAGTCCTAGCACGAAGTATATTAAGTACATTTCTTGCTGTTGTAGGCTTATCCAGACTGATGCAATCGATTGCTTCAATAGCACTTTTTCGATTGTAAGAAGATCCTGCCGTTAAAATGTTTTGAGGCATGCAATTAAGCTTTCCTTCTCTAATGGCAGGCCAATTAGACTTAAAGAGATCAACAATCTCATGCTGCAATCTATGATAGAGGTCAAACGAAGTATCAGTTGGGAAAACAGGGACCACTTTCTGAGCCCAAATTGGGCCCGAATCTGCTTCGGGAGCTAATTGGTGAAGAGTTACTCCTGCAATATCACTATTAATCAGATTATGTACATGTGGATACCAACCACGATTGCAGGAAGCAACGCTGGGTGAAAATTAATAGTTATGTCGCAAGAAGAGTAAACATTCTCTGGCAGTAGCCAAGGCCAATAAACACAGATAATAACGTCTGGATTTAGCCTAGAAAAGCTATCTAGCACTAAGGGATCTGAATAATCTTGCTTGCCATAAAAGACCGAGCTGGCAACTAAGCCGCACTCGGCCTCAATTTGTTTATCAGTCTGTGGATTCTGATCACATAAACAAAGCGCAACGATTTGAGCAGAATTAGATGAAGATAGATATCGAGCCACTTCCAAGCCTGGAAGGTGATTAGCGAATAGAGCTATCTTTAATGGCCCATCAAGACGTAAAGACTGAGAAATCATAAGTAAAGCAGATGAGGTCAGACATTCAGAATGGAGAAAGAAAATAACTTGAGAGCCTACATTCGAACAGCTTTTGTTATATATTCAGGATCCCCAACCATTCCAATCACTTTGCTGTCATAATAGCTACAAATAATAGTAGGTGCCCGGGTGTGAAGAGACTTTCTGTGTATCTGAAATTGCTCAAATACCCACGAACCAAACCCACCGGCAATAAGATGATCCTCAAATGTATAGATATAGTCGTACACTGATAGCACTGCCACAAGCTGTTCGCTATAAGCCGAGCTCCAGATTGGCAAGCTCGCAATATCAAACTCTTTGTAAGCGCTATCCTTTTCCTTGAAGATATCTTGCGCTGATACACCGGTAGCAAGAATTAACTTTCTTGAGGAAACTTTCTGCAAATAGTTTAGCTCACAGGGAGCAATGGATGACGCGCTCGAAATGACAGCTTCACCAGCTTTATGAAGCCGTAAATAGGATGGACCAGGATTCGCTAGGATATATTTTATACAAGCACTAGCCTCAAGTGGATCACATGGGCAGAGAATCAGTGTATTTGGGAGAGATCGCATTAATGCAATATCTTGTATCGCATGATGACTATAGCCGAGTTTTCCATAAGCCACACCACTGCCAACGGTGACAGTAGTGTAGGAGAGATTATGATAATCGACATCATTTCTTAGCTGTTCTGCACATCTCCATGTAGGAAAAGAGCCAATCGAATAAGCGAAAACATGAGATCCTTCACTTGCAAGACCGGCACCAACTCCCACCATATTTTGCTCTGCAACGCCTACATTATAAAATTGAGACGGATATTTTGTTTGAAAAGGCTCAACAACAGACCATCCCAAATCACCAACCAGTAGATACAGCCTGGGGTTCACCTGTGCTTGTTCAATTAATAGTTTTATAAGTGTGTTACGCATGAGATGAAATCTCCAATAATGCTGCCTGGAACTGCTCTTGAGAGGGATTTTTATAATGCCACTCTACTTTGTTTTCCATAAATGAAACTCCTTTCCCTTTAGTGGTATTAGCAATGATAACATTAGGAGAATTACAATTGCTTGAAGCTGCAGCAAAAGCGGAGCTCAGCTCTTGATGAGAATGGCCGTCAACTGAATACACCTTCCATCCAAAGCTTGAAAACTTGTCTTCAAGCGGGTCCATATTGAGCGTCTCTTGTGTGCTCGTAAAACTCTGAAGATTATTTTTGTCGACAATAGCTATAAGATTATATAAGCGATGATGAGCCGCAAACATTATGGCCTCCCAATTGCTGCCCTCATTTAGCTCGCCATCACTTAATATAACATATGTATTCCAAGTCTTTTTTTGGCTCTTAGCATACAAGGCTTTTCCCGCGCCAACAGGGAGGAGATGTCCTAGAGCACCAGCTGAAAACTCCACACCAGGAACATAGTGGCTTATATGGTTCATTAGACGACTTCCATTTGTTCCGTAATCATCTAATTCTTCCTTAGCAAAATATCCAAGTTCTGCTAAAACAGCATAAATAGCAGTACACGCATGCCCCTTACTTAAAAGCACTCTGTCACGATCGGGTTGTAGTGGATCGCTTGGGCAATGATTTAATATACTAGAAAATAGAACAGCTACAATGTCGGCGATTGATAATGCACTTGATATATGCGAAGCACCTGCCTTCCAAACCATGCGCAATGCGTGTTGGCGGACATATTTTGCCAACAGGAATGAATCTTGACTCATAACAACTAGCTCTTTGTGTGAAGATTAATCCTTGAGCAAACATATTTTATCACTGCTTCAGAAAGTCCTACACCGCTTGGGAGATTTATGCATGTCTTTCCAATATGCAAGGCATTTGGACTCGGAAGGCTCTTATTTTGCCATATGGGATATTGGCTAATAGCTGGGAACACAGGCCTAGTGTCTATATTATCAGCTCTCAGAGCATTTATCAATTGATCTCGATTAACAGGTGAGTGGCTAAGTACTTTAATGCTACTCATCCAATAAATACTACGACAATCCTTTGGTTCATGATTGAGGGCAATGCAATTGTTTTCAGAGAGATATTTATGATACCAACCAAAAACTCTTCTTTTCATCGCAACTAAGGTTTCGATTCTGTTTAACTGACCTAACCCTATCGCAGCTTGAATATTTGACATTTTATACTTTAATCCCTTTTCATCAATCCAAAATGGTACGTTAACTTCTGCATTTCTGCCTTGATCCCATATTTTCTTTGCTTTCGAATATAACTCAAAATCATCTGTTAAGAGCATCCCCCCCTCTCCGGTTACCATCAATTTTGCTCCTTGGAAGCTAAATGCGGAAAAGTGGCCAAATGATCCGGTCTTTTTCTCTTTAAACTCGGCACCAATAGACGGAGCAGCATCTTCGATTACAAGAAGACTAAACTTCTTTGCAATCGCCATTACGGCCTCCATATTCGCGGGGTGGCCATACATGTGAACAGGCATTATAGCTTTTGTTTTATCCGTTATAGCTTTTTCAATTTCTGAGGGATTTATTGTCCAGTCATCCTTATTAACATCCACGAAAATAGGCGTTGCATTGACATAACGTACAGCATTTGCTGTCGCAACCCAAGTCAGGTCTGGAACTATAATTTCATCCCCTTCTCCTAGGCCCAAGGCAAGAAGTGCAATGTGCATAGCACCAGTGCAGCTTGAAGTGGCCAAAGCATATCTTACACCAATGTAATCTTTAAAGCAAGCTTCTAGTAGATTGAGATATTTAGACCAATCTGCATTCCATCCATTGATAGCAGCATCGTATGCATAGAAGCTCTCATATTGAGATATAGACGGGCCTGCTGTAAGTATAAGTGATTCTGGAGTCAGAGTCGCATCTTCTTTGTAGACCATCTCAAGCATTACTTCACTCGCAATGTGCTTATTGGAATCAGCGCATGGGATTAAATTTATAAAGCCATCTGAAGCAGAAGGATCCTCCATCATTGGAATTGACCTTGTCTCTATAAATTTATTTTTTTGATAAAACCTTATAGCCCTGCTATTGGTGGAAAAAACGCGAAGGCTAAATCCCTCAACGTACATTGATATCTTAGCCCAATCTAATAAGGCTTTTAAGCATTTGGAGAAAGTATTTGGAGGCAAGTCTTCGGAGAATCTAGAAATATTATCAAGTTCAAGTATGTGAGCTGAATTATCGATAGATGCTAATCCCATATGGCCCACAACGCTGCCTTGAGCATTAGTTACCAAGAAAAGAATCTTATTGGGAGAGCTAGCCAATTGCTGCTGCAACCATTTCTGTGTAGAGGCTCTTGTTGCTTCAAACCTTGTTGGATACGCTCTAACATTAATATTCCTCCATTTTGCCAGAAGATCGATTGTCTCAAGATCTCCTAATATGTATTCTCCAATAGGGATTAATGATAAAGACACAGCAGAAATAGATTTAATCCCAGCTACTATTTTTGTGGGATTATTCTTCAAAAAAGAAATGAATTCAAGCCGCTCTTCGATGACTTTCATTTGGCGCTTATGATGAAAAGAATTAGAAGCTTGTTGGTGAAATAAGCAATGATACTAGCGCCTTACTGAGCCTATGCGCTGCCTTGTACATTGTCGACTTTAAGAACCTTAAGGCGACGGCATAGTAGTAATTGCTTGCAAAACTTAAGGAATCTCGGAGAACTTTGACAAAATAAAAATATAGTGGTTGGGCGGAGTTTGCCTTGATAAGGTCTCAGGAGCTATTAGACCTCCAATAACTCTTTTACCCAACGGCATGCAAAGATTACTTGGCATGGCTGGAAAAATTGCTTATTACCTCTATTTCTCTTAGCAACATATCACGTGTCAGCCCTGGATAAGTGCCCAAAAATAGGCTGTCAGACATAATCATATCACTGCCATTCATGTCAGAAATTATCCTCACTGCTTTTGGATTATCATAAATTAGCTCCACAAAAGCAGGCTGCCTCATCAGGTTGCCGCCAAACAACATGCGGTTGCCGATCAGGTTCCGGTCCAGCTCCTGGGCTAGTTCCGTACGGCTGAACGGAGCCCCAGCCTTCACCGCAATCTTGAAGCCAAACCAGCTGCAATCCGTGCGGCAGCCGCTCTCGTCCCAGCTGAAGCCCGTATCCGCATCCCAGCTGGTGGCATGGGTGGGCAGGGCAAACTCCAGCACATCCTCATGAACCGCCAAGCCACGGCGCAGGATTTCCCAGTTTTGCTTGCGGGCCTCGATGAACTCCAGCAGCCGGCGCAACTGCACCCGGCCGATCGCTGCCTGGGGATCAAGAGGTTTGAGGTTGAAACCCAGGTGGCTATAGGTGTATTTGTGGTCGTAGCCCTGGGGCAATTCGCCTAGCTGCCAGCCAAAGCGCTTGTTGCAGGTGTTGTCGATGCCGCTGGGGCACCAGCAGTCGCGGCCCCAATCGCGGAAGCTTTCGGCGATCACCTTGAGCTTCTGCTCGCTCACGATATTCACCGCACCGCCCTCGCCCATGGTGAGGTGGTGGGGCGGATAGAAGCTCTGGGTGCTGATGTCGCCCCAGGTGCCCGTCCAGCGCACCACCCGATCTGGCCCCTCGTCTAGCCCCGGGCTATTTTCGCTAAAGCCCAGGCTCTCGGCCAGCGGCCGTGGCATCGAGTAGCTGCAACCGAGGGCGTCGCAGTTGTCTTCCACCAGCCAGAGGTTGTATTTGCGGCAGAAGGCCAGCGTGGCCGCTAGATCAAAGGGATTGCCCAGGGCATGGGCCATCATCACGGCCTTGGTTTTACCTGCTTGGTAGGCAAGCTCCAGCTGGTCGCAGCGGGCATTGCCGGTGACCGGATCGGCATCGATGAACACCGGCACCGCCCCCACCTGCACGATCGGCGCCACCGTGGTGGGAAAGCCGGCCGCCACCGTGATCACCTCATCGCCCGGCCTGATGCGGCGCTCAGCAGGCAGCTTGGGCGAAGTAAGTGCCGAGATCGCCACCAGATTTGCGCTGGAGCCGGAATTCACCAGCAGGCTGTGGCGCACCCCCAAGAAGGCCGCCAATTCCTTTTGAAAGGCCTCTCCCTCACTGCCAAGGGTGAGCCAGAAATCGAGGGTGCTGCCGACAGCCGCCTCCACCTCATCTTCCGTGAACACCCGGCCGGCATAGGGGATGGTGCTGCCCTCCTGCCAGGGGGTGCGCTCCGGATCTGCCGCAGGGCGAAAGCTGCCATGCACCTGGCGCGAATACTCGCGGGTGAGGCGCAGGATTTCTTGCTTAAGGGCTGCTGGATCGGTCATGAAGCTGAAGAAGCCACCACAGAAAAAGCGAACAACGCATCGGCGCCTTCGTCTTCATCACCACGAATGAACGACGGCATCTGCAGATCCAGTATGGCTCGGCGCTCCTGTTCAATTGCCTGCACCTCATCGCTGGTGCACTTATTTGTGATGCTCATCGGTCAAGCTCCCTTTGATAGCAGGTTAAGTCGTCCAAGCAACACTCCAGGGGACTAGCCCCCTCCTGCACGGCTCGATACCAGTTCACCGTGCGTGCCACGGTGGCGGCAAAGGGCCAGCGGGGCCGCCAGCCGAGCTGGTGGTGGGCCTTATCGATCTGCAGGTGCAGGCGGCCGGATTCATGGGGTGCACTGGGATCGGAGAGATCCCGCCAACTGCCATGCCAATGCTGTAGGGCCTCCTCAATCAGGGCCTGCACGCTTCGATTTGCCTCCAGCGCCGGTCCAAAGTTGAAGGCACTCGCAAAAGAGTTGGCCGGCCCATGGGCCGTGGCCAGCTTCTCGGCCAGAAACAGGTAGCCGCCCAGCGGTTCGAGCACGTGCTGCCAGGGTCGGGTGGCCTGGGGGTTGCGAAGCGCTATGGGCTCGCCCGCTGCGAGGGCGCGCATGGCATCGGGCACGATCCGGTCAGCTGACCAATCTCCACCGCCGATCACGTTGCCGGCCCTGGCTGTGGCGATCGCCAGATGGGGGGTTTGGTGGCTGCCATCACCGCAAAAGCTGGCTCGCCAGCTGGCGATGGCGATCTCAGCTGCAGCCTTGCTGGCGCTATAGGGGTCGTGGCCGCCGAGGCGATCATCCTCGCGGTAGCCGTAATCCCATTCCTGGTTTGCGTACACCTTGTCGGTGGTCACCATCACCACCGCGCAGGGCTGCTGCAGCGGTTTGAGGGCCTCGAGCAGGTGCAGCGAACCCTGCACATTGGTGGCCCAAGTGCCCAGGGGGTCGGCGTAGCTGCGGCGTACCAGGGGCTGGGCAGCCAGGTGCAGCACCACTTCAGGTTGCACCTCAGCAGCGATTGCCGCCAGACCAGCCGCATCGGCCAGATCAAGCAGGTGATGGCCCGCCAGCCGGGGTGCCAAATCAAGCTGATCAAACAAAGATGGTGTGGTGTCTGGCGTCAGGGCCAGCCCATGCGCCTCAGCACCGAGCTGGGTGAGCCAGAGGGCCAGCCAGCTGCCCTTAAAGCCAGTGTGGCCAGTGAGTAAGACCCTCTTGCCTCGCCAGAAGTCTGCATTAATCGACGGAAAAGACATTCAGGCCCAAACCTTCCAGGGAGCCTGGCCTGAAGCCCAGAGCTCTTCGAGCTTGTGGCGGTCGCGCAGGGTGTCCATCGGCTGCCAGAAGCCGTTATGGAAATACGCACTGAGCTGGCCCTGGCTTGCCAAGGTATTCAGCGGTTCCTGTTCCCAAATGCAGCCGTCGCCATCGATCAGATCGATGGCCGAGATATTGAGCACGAAATAACCACCATTGATCCAGCCACCATCTCCATCGGGTTTCTCCTGGAACTGGGTCACCTGATGTCCATCTAGGCCAATGGCCCCGTAGCGCCCAGGTGGCTGCACGGCAGTCAGGGTGGCTTGACGGCCCTGTTGATGGTGGAGCTCCACCAGGGCCTGAACGTTCACATCAGCTACACCGTCGCCGTAGGTGAAGCAGAACGTGTCATCCAGATACTCGCGAACACGCGCAAGACGACCACCCGTCTGCGTGAATTCACCCGTATCAACAAGAGTGACTTTCCACGGCTCAGCGTTCTGCTTGTGGATCTCCATACAATTGGAATCCATGTGAAACGTCACATCGCTGGTGTGCAAGAAGTAATTCGCGAAATACTCTTTGATCATGTAGCCCTTATAACCGCAGCAGATGATGAATTCGTTGATGCCGTAGTGGCTATACGATTTGAGGATATGCCAAAGGATGGGCTTACCGCCCACTTCAACCATGGGCTTGGGTCGGAGATGGGTTTCTTCGCTTAGGCGTGTGCCGAGGCCGCCGGCCAGGATAACGGCTTTCATTTAGTCAGCTCAGAACTTGGTGGTCGGCAGATTCTAAAGGTCTCGGAGAATGCTTGATCTACTGGCCAATCAGCTGCCCGAATGATCTGCCCGGATCTATGCTAACCCTAGATAGCATTGATCGTTGTGCAGCAATGGTTCTGGCAATAGTTCTAGCTTCACCAACCGCCAGTGCCCTCCCCCTGCCGCATCACGACAACCAAACCCAGCGAGAACTTCTCCTCGCCTGAGATCAACCTCCAAGCCCCTGTCGAGCCCCCTGAATGGAGCACCAACCTCAGCGGCCTGGTGCATGCCTACGGCTTCCCCCGCAGCGACGGGCCAAGCTCCAGCCCGCACCGAGCTAGAGGTTTCGCTCACCGCAGGAATTAATTTTACAATGCAAAGGGCTGATGCCTGATGAGGGGGGAGCTGATGCGGCCTGATCGGCATCCTGCTGAAGAGGCTTGTCAGCTACTCGTTGCCGTTTCCAGCAGCCAGTTGGAGAGCCGCCTCTCCACCGCCACAGCCCAGAGCTTGCTTAAATATTAAATTGAACCCAATCTTCTTAGCATCCAGAGTGCTGCCTGGGATGAGGTCAGGCTCATCCCAGGAATCGTTCACCACTAGATAGGTGGAGATGAAGCCAAAGACGATCAGCAAATGGCCCGAGCCGGTGCGTTGATCGACGGGCCCGCGGCGGATGGGAATACGACGTAATCTTCGCCCTACGAATAAATGGCCGGTTGACAGAATATCCGGCACGTTCTCACAGATCCGCGAAACAGGCACATCGATTGCCTTTACTAGCCGTGACACTCCGGTAGTCGACACCACCAATTTCCCCAGCGAACTGGCGAGGCAAGCGCTACAGGGTGGTGAGGCCAATGTCCAACAGTAGTACCGTAGATTCTACAAGGCTCTTCTCCTTACGGCGCAGATCCTATTTAAGCTGTGTCTCGCTCACTGCAATAGCCACCCAGTGCTGTCGCGTTAGGTACAGCGGTTTCCAAAACGATGGAGAACTTATCAGTAGAAACCCAACCTGACGTGACCCCCCTTGCTGCTCCAGTCCCTATGAGAGCTGTTGGGTTGGTCAGGCCGCTTTCCATTGCTGGAGGACTTCCAGGGGCGTGCGTCCCTGGAGAGCCGAATGCGGTCTGTAGACGTTGTACTCGATTCGGTGCTGCTCTGCCAATAATTTTGCCTCTGGTAAAGATGAGAAGAGCTCAATATTTAAGAATTCATCCCTGAGCCTGCTGTTAAACGACTCCACAAATGGATTCTCCCAGGGTGAACCTGGCGGGATGTAGGCAGTTGCTGAACCGCTGCCTATGCACCACTCCTGCAATGCGTGGGCAATGAACTCAGGACCATTGTCCATCCGTAGATGGGTCGGTGCTGGATACAGCTTGAGTAGCTGCTCGATCGTGTCGATCACTTCAAAAGCCCTGCAACGTCGACCTACACGGATCGCCAGGCAAACGCGGCTAAATTCATCTACCACATTCAAGAACTTGAGGGTGCGGCCATCCATCGTCTGATCGAACTGGAAGTCGATTGCCCAGACGTGATGCGGGTATTCAGAGCGCAATAGCTCCCTGTCACCTCCAGCAGGCCGGGACCGCTTGCGCCTGCGAGGCAGGGGCCTTTGGAGTCCTTCCTCACGCCAGATCCGTTGCACTCGCTTGTGATTGACGCTCCAGCCATCCAGTCGTAGCCGCCGGTAGACGAGCCGACGGCCCCAACGGATATGGCGCCGGGCCAGCTCCTGGATCCGTCGTTTGAGCTTCTGCTCCTCGATGTCTGCCAGCGGCACAGGGCGCCGCTGGGTGTTGCGGTGTTGACCTGTTAACCGGCAGGCACGACGTTGAGAAACCCGGAATCGATCTTCCAGAACCACGACGGCCCTGCGACGACGCTCCGGGCTTAGAAGTTTCCCTCGGCAAGCTCCTTGAGCATGGCCTTATCGAGTTCTGCTTCTGCCAATAATAGCTTTAGCCGAGTGTTCTCCAGCTCAAGCTCCTTGAGGCGTTTGGCCTCTGTGGCTTTCATCCCCCCATACAGCTGCTGCCAGCGGTGGTAGGTCGCCGGAGAAACTTCCAGGGCTCGGCAGGCGTCAGCAACGGCCTGGCCCTGGTTCAAGAGCTGCTCAGCGATCCGCAACTTGCGGATGATCTGCTCGGGGCTGTGGCGTTTGACTTTCAAGGGGCTTCTCCTGGCCAAGTTTGGCCGGTAGGGAAGCTCTCATAAGAGCTGGTTCAGTTTCTGGGGTCCACGTCAAACCCTCTGGAACCTTTTGCGATGCGGGCACCACCTCCCCCTGCAAACGCCAGATATCCCTTCAGTCGTGGAGGGTGCCTACATGAATGCCAGTTCCGCTGAGATCAGGGCCACACTCTGCATATTGGGCCGAATCATCCCCAACTCAAATCAGCCCTTACGGGCTCGCTGAAGCGATGCATTGCTATGCTCAATCAAGCACCCTTGGGTTAGAGTGTTCTGAATGGATGGACTACATTCAATCTTGCAAAGAAAAGAGCGCGCACCTTGCAAGAGTACCGATGCTGTACAATCAAAGTGTTTTTATAGACTACCATGACACAAGCCGGAGAAAATTGGATTTACCAAGCCCGGACGACAGGGGGCCAGGTCCATTAACATACCAATTATTAGAACTAAATTATGCTAACAATTGCTGTTCCGACCTATCAAAGACCTCGTCGGCTCCAAGAATTCATCGAACACAATTATCCAATTATAAAAAATGCAGGCATCAAGCTTTCTATATTCCATAATGAGCCAGCTCCCGATTACGACCCGACTTATTTAAATATAGACAGACACTATATGAATACCAATACTGGATGGACAGGAAACGCGCGAAAAATAATTTCTTGCATAAAAGAAGGTTATTGCCTGATTGCGTCTGACGAAGAACGATTCAGCCCCAACCAGCTTTGTCAATTAGCAGAGATAGCCTCTTCGGATAGCTTCGGCATGGTATTTCTAAACCGCGGCTGCGATAATTCAAAACAATTCCCGCTAGAGTCTCAGTCGCAGATATCAGTGCTCAAGCTGCTTAAATCAGTTCCGTTTACAGAGGCGTGCTGGCTTTATAATACGCGATTAAGCAATTCTATTGGCCATCCTAAACTTTCAAGCACATTTATTTATAAAACTAATCCACCTCTATCGCTTCTATTATCTGGAAGTGCCCTTTCAAATCATAATCACGCCGTAATGGATAAGCCTCTGCTAATGAGTGAGCCCCTTGGTTCTGTTAAGTCTGGCTGGACCTCATGGCCTCCAAATATTCTGATCACTCATTTATATTTTATCAAGTTTTCATTATACTTTGACAGCCTCTTGGGTAATACCGCTGCGGACAACTCACTTGCAATGCCTCTTTTGCCTGGATTTATAAATCACATTCGTTTATGCTGCGCCGCTAACTGCTATGTTGGCCCTACTCTGGCCTCTGCGGTGCTAAAAGCTTGCAAAATGACGAGAATATATTCTAATTATAGTGATTTATTAGACTATTTTCTTGACTATAACGACAAAAGCCTTGCGACACTCCCGAGTGTATATTCTTCGGAATATACTTACAGCAAAAAAAGTAGAAGTTTATTTTCAAGTATTTACCCTGAATGGTGTCACGCATCCTATTCTACATGAAATCTATCTACTCTAAAAACCATATTCAAATTATGGAGGGTCATCCTAGAGGTTTTTGTTCCAACTTACTTTGCTTATTCGGGGCGCTTTATAGAGCCTGGCTAATTGGTGGACATGTTTCTGTCTATCATGAATCTCTTTTTAACCTTTATGTGGATTCTTTTTCGAAATTCAAAAGCTATAAAGACATACTCGAGAGCCCGCTACTCATTGCAGATTCTGGCCTGCACAACCCGGTAGATATGGGCCAATTCCTGTTTGATACACGCAATGCAATCACATTTAAGGTTGGCCAAGAGATGTTTTCATCGTTAATAAGCTTTAATAGCTTACTTTTAGAGGAAGCGAACAAGGTTTCACTAAACAAGCCATATGCTAGTTGGAATCATTCTTTGCACAGGCGTTGTACAGACCATTCCATGCATGAGTTTATCCAGCCTCGAAAGGTTTTCTTTGATTATATTAGGACTAATATTCCTGGCGACGAATATTTTTATTTGGCTACAGATTCTCAAGCAGAACTGGAAGGTTTTCTCGCTGAATTTGGCGAAAGAGTTTTATACAATGTAGTGGAAAGATCAAGCTCTGGCGAGCCAATCCATCTTTCTTCTCCGAGGAACCATAAATCTAGAGAAAAGATGTCTGACCTTAAAAATAAACGAATGATAGAAGTAGTTTCCGACATTCTACGAATAGCGAGCTCTACTACTGTATTATGCACAAATTCGGGAATACCTTACACCGCTAAACTAATAAACTCAGAACTCAAAATAAATGATATAAGCCTGCCGCGTTAATGCAAGTGCACATATCTGCGATCATTTAATTAAAAGGATCTCAAATAATAAGGAGGTTGGGCAGGCCGAAGGGGCTCAAAAAGCGCACTAAGGCATTTGAGCATTAATATTTTGTCCCTTAGAGTGAGCCAAACTCTAACAGTTTAGCCGTTCAGCTTCTAAAAACTCTATCCCGCTGATGCTACGGATTTAGAGAATGCAGACAGCGAAGTAAGTTAAGGACTAGGATCTTTTGACCCCACCACGCCTTTGTCCTTTCAAGCCCAATCTTTATAGTTAACTTTCCACCCATGGACATGGTCATGCATCCAAAAACATGGTCAACACAATCCTTTATTGCAGAATTAAGACGGTTCAGTTCCTTGCCCGCTTCCTGTAGATGATGATTACGGGAGCCTTTTTCATGGATCAAACCTTCGAAGCCACCAATGTTCAATAGTTCTTCAAATCCCTGGATGGCATAAACTGAGATCGCCCAGAAGTAGATATGTTCATTCTCTTGATCTAGTATCTTTGGAAGCACTTTCACGTAGGCCCCAAAAACTGAACCAGCCCTTATGAGAGATTCCCTAACGGCCAAAATTGGCAAAGAAAAGCTCTATGAAACGCTTGCGCCACAACCCCGTAGCCGAAGGCTTCTCCGCAGGAGTACAAATCATCCGCAAGCTGCGCACCACTGAGCAGCTTCTCAATCAGGGCCAGAGCGTCGCTGACGTCTGCCGAGCCCTGGGGGTCTCCCCCGGTTTCAGGAAGGTTGTCACCCCTTTTATTCGTACACCAGGGGGCTTGAGGACATGAACAATGCGTCGTTACAGCGAGACCGTCAAGGTTGATGTGAGCAGGCGGATGGGTCCGCCACAAAGACAGAGCGTGGCCCGGATTTCAAAAGAGCTGGGCATTCATATTTTGACCCTCTACAGATGGAGAAGGTGTTTGACGACAATTAGGTAGGCGGGTCGCGCCAACTAGATAGTCGGGTCTCAGGACGCGACAACAGGGCTCCGATCACGGTCTGGAGCTCCAGCGATGCCCGCCTCTATGTCGTTGCGGATTAAGGAGCGGTATATGGCTAAAAGGGCAAGTGGCCTTAGTCAGCAGGTGGCTGCTGATGCGGTCGGGATTTCAGTGCGCAGCGCCCAGCGGATTAACCGTGGTGAGCTGCAGGCCAGTGCCCAGCAGCACCAGCAGTGCGGTAGACGCTGGCGCACTCGGCCTGACCCTTTGGTTGAGTTCTGGGACAGCGTGCTGGTGCCCATGCTCGAGAAAGTACCGCAGCTGGAACCCCAGACCCTGCTGCTGCACTTGGAGCAGACCTTTCCAGATCAGGAGTGGTACCGGCGCAAGCGCACCCTGCAGCGCCGCGTCGAGCAATGGAGGTCCTTGTATGGCCCTGCCCGCGGCGTGATGTTCCTGCAGCACACCATGGGGTTGCCCCAAAAAGGTGGACAGGTATTAGGTGCTCACGGGTTTGATTTTAGAGGACTCGATGAACCTGAGCTCGTAGTCGATTGGGCTGAGGTAGCCAATCGTTGAATGACGACGCTCACGGTTGTAGTAACCGTCGATCCAGAAGGCCAGTTGCCGCAGCAACTGGTGGGGTGAAAGGAGCATTTTGGCGTCGTGATCTAGGTCGAGTTCGTGTTTAAGGGTGGAGAAAAAGCTCTCCACCACGGCGTTATCCCAGCAGCAGCCCCTGGCCGACATGCTGCAGCTGATCTTGCGGCCTTCCAGCATCTGCTTGTAGGCCGTAGCCCGGTATTGGCTGCCCTGGTCCGTGTGGATCAGGAGTTGATCGGGTGCGATCTGGCGTTGCCCGAGAGCTCTGTTGAGGGCCTCCAGCACCAGCGTTGCTTCCATGGAGGAGCCCATGGCCCAGCCGACCACACGGCGGCTGTAAAGGTCGATCCAAACCGCCAGATATCGCCAACCGGCGGTGGTGCGGATGTAGGTGATATCACCAGCCCAGCAGCGATTTGGTACCAGGGGAGAAAAGTCCTGCTGCAGCAGGTTTTCCACCACACCATTAGCCCGATTGCCTGAGTTACGGCAAGGCTTAAACCCGCGTCTGGTCTTTGCTTTTAGCGCTGAACAGCGCATCAGCCTGGCCACACGGTGGCGACCCACCTTGAGACCAGCGGCCCTGAGTTCCTGATGCACACGTGGTGCGCCATAGAAGCCCCGATGTCGAGCAAATACCTCCTGCACCTGGGCGGTGATCGCAGCGTTCTCCTTGACCCTTGGGCCAGGGGATTGCTGCCGCTGCCGCCAGGCATAGAAGCCACTGCGGGCCACCCCCAGCTGCTTGCACAGCCAGGCCACAGAAAAGCGATCCGACAGCCGGCTGATCAGCCGAAACCTCTCGGCGGCAGCTGCTCTTTCGCAAAATGAGCTGCCGCCAGCTTGAAAAAATCCTTATCCCTCCTCAGCTCTCGGTTTTCCTTGCGCAGCCGGGCCAGTTCAGCCCTTTCCTCGCTGGTGAGCTGACCCTGCTCGGGAGGGCCAAAGTCACCGCGATCAATCCGGGCTTGCCTTACCCAAGTGGTGAGGCAACGGGGATGGATACCAAGGCGTTTTGCAGCGGTTGCACAGGAGAGGTTTTCACTAAGGCAAAGAGCAACAGCCTCAGCTTTTTGCTGAGGTGTGAACTGGCGTTTGATCTTGGTTGGATTGGTCATTGGCTGGAAGTCTGTGACGTGGACCCCAGAAACTGAGCCAGCCTTTATGAGAGCTTCCCTACCGGCCAAAATTGGCCAGGAGAAGCTCCATGAAACGCAAACGCCACAACCCCGTAGCCGAAGGCTTCTCCGCAGGAGTACAAATCATCCGCAAGCTGCGCACCGCTGAGCAGGCAGATCCGCTGCTGGCGTCAGCCGGCAGAAGTGTGGATCAACAAGCCACCAGAGGAGCCCAATTCAATCCAGCCGTTACCATTAATCCAGGCCGCCTGAATGGCAGCCCAGGAGTTACACCTTTCCTGAAAGTCACCGCCGCCAACGAGCTGTCGTCTACGAACAGGCACGCCAGCACCATCCAGGCGTTAATCACGATCAACCAGGTGCTGGTGTCAACCGGAGGTGGCCTGGATCAATCAGCCGCCGGATGAGCTCAATAAACCAGGGAAGCTACATTTGGTACAGGCCGCCTGAACGGCAGCCCAGGAGTGACACTCTTCGCGAAAGTCAGCGGGCCTAATCGCCAAGGAAGATCTCACGATTGTAGCCTCAGTTTTGAAAGAAAATCAGCCTAAAATTCAGAATCGGAGATGAGACTGCAACCTTATATAAATCCTCCCTCGAGTCATGCAAATCTGATATACATGCAAAAAACATAAGATGAGCCCGTAAACTCCTAATCCCTTTACGCTTAAAAAATACTATAAAGATTCAATCAAATGCGGAACCCAAGACAATAGGTTATGACGATACAACACAGATTCTCTCGCCGCCTCTATTCCTCTGGCATCACAAATTCCTAGTTCAACAATGCTAAGAATTTTATGGGCTGCCACTATGGGGTTCTCCCCATAGCTCAGTACAGGGAAATTAAGGCAAAGATCAGCTGGCGCCCTACACGCCCCAGCGTAGATTGGCATACATCGACCAAGAATACAATCACTAAGCTTTTCTGTCCAGTAATACTCTGAATTTGAATTTTCAATTACAATGGAATACAGATAGTCATCCAAAGCAGCCTTCTTATCAGCCAAGGGCCTGTAACCAAATCCATAGATATCTACCAATCCCGGAGCCAACTCTTCAAGAGCTTTTGCAATTCCAAGGCGCCATTTATGGCCGGGCAAACCAGATTTTCCACTCACCACAAAAGAAATAAGCTTTCTCTTCGCAAGCTTCTTATCCTGCCGAAGGAAATCAAGCTCTACAGTCGTTTTATTCGGAACATGTAATAGCCCAGAGTCTGTACTAAAGGGAATCCCATAAAACCAGGGCACAGCAGAATGAGCTTGAATTACTGTACAATGAGATGGCGTAGATAGTGCATAAGGGGATATAATCAGACCAAATTGCTCAAGAAACTCAGAGGACGGCTGCCATACCTGAGGGTTTTCGTGCATAACATAAATCCTTCGCTCACGCCTGTGATTCGATAGTGAGTTGGGCAGCTTAGCGACATCAGAACATAAGAGATAATCACAATCCTCCTCAGGAAATGGCGTCCATTGATGACTTCCAAGTGATCCTGAGAATTGCGAGCTCTGCCTTAAAAATGTTGTTCCACCCCATCGAGGCTGTTGTATATAGATTTTCATTCAACTATAATCGAATTTTCATCGGTGTATAGAGGCAAAGCCCATGGACGATCGTGGCATATTAGCGAGCCTAGGCCTTGGCGATTAACATTATAGTTTAGATTGGAAGCAATTATGCCAGGAAAGAGATGTACATGAGTATTAGTACGCGCATTGGCCTGTCCGAGACCAAAACAAAAATTCTTGAAACATGTCATGTTACTAAGGCTTAAGGGCACCACGAAAAATTGCTAACTCACTTGATTATGGCGATACTTGGATTATAGTATATGGATCAGATTTGTGACTGTTCATGGGTCAGCGTGGCTTCTGGGATGAGCAGCAGAGAGTCTCAATGCTCCAGGACAAGAAACCGGTCCTTCATCGGCTGACTAGCTCGATTCCATGGGAATCGTTTCGGCCTATGTTGGAAAAAGGATATTCGCAAGAGCGAAAAAGCAATGCTGGCCGTAAGCGAATCGATCCCCTAGTTCTTTTCAAGATGCTGGTTCTACAGCAGCTTTTCAATCTCAGCGATGACGAGCTTGAATTCCAGGTGAATGACAGACGCTCCTTTGAGGAGTTCGTAGGCCTTGGTGTAATGAACAGCATTCCAGATGCCACTACAGTTGCCTTTTTTAGGGAGCGGCTTCGCAAAGCAGGTGTGATCGAGGAGCTCTTTGAGATGTTTGAGACATATCTTCGTTCTCAGGGCCTACAGGCCCGCGGTGGGCAAATCATTGATGCAACACTAGTTCCCGTTCCAAAGCAACGTAATTCCAGAGAAGAAAATAAGGAAATCAAGGCGGGTAATATTCCAGAGGGCTGGGAAGAAAATCCAAATCGATTGCAGCAGAAGGATTTAGATGCTCGCTGGGTGAAAAAGAATGGCGTCAACCACTTTGGCTACAAGAACAGTATTTGCATCGATGTTGACCATGGATTTATCCGCCGTTACGCAATTACAACTGCCAGTATTCATGATAGTCAGATGTTCCCAAGTGTACTAGATCCAGAGAATGAGCATGACTACGTCTGGGCGGATTCAGCTTATGCCATCCAGGGATTTGAAGAACTACTGAGCCTAGGTGGCTACGAAAGTCTGATCCATGAAGAAGGCTCACGTAATCATCCTCTACAAGAAGCGAGCAAAGAACTGAACCGTCTTAATTCTGCAATAAAGGATTGTGTTGACCATGTTTTTGGCTGTATGACCATGTCTATGGGTGGAAAGTTGACGAGAAAGATTGGGCTTGAAAGGACTAAGGCGTGGTGGGGACTAAAGAACCTAACTTTTAACTTTCTTCGCTATCTTCATTGCTTTAGACCCGCAGCATTGCTGGCATAAATTTTTTGGAAATCTAAAAGCTGGACTGCTATAGGCCAACACGCTTTCTGACATAGGATTAAAATATTTAAACGCCTTAGGGCGTTTTTATGCTCCCTATAGGCTGCTCAAATTCTTTATTATTCGAGGTTCCCTTAAATCAGTTTAGGCTAAGCCTTAGGGTCACAGCAGTATGACCCAGGCTATGCAAGGATTTTGAGTATTTACCACTTTGTCCTGAAACCGGTTCTGCGCGGTGGCAGTGCGGTCACTGCCAATCGCCATGGAAATCCGGCTCTGATCATTACGCTCAACCTGTGCCTGCATCCCTAGGTGATTGATTCTATGAGGTTAGGTCCTTTTCTCAAGGCCTCCTCCAGCACGTTGTCGATATGGTCCCGAATGCGGGTAGACGCAATCGGCTAAACATTGCTTCCAGCCCATCGATGTTCAGCACGCCTGCACTAGCCCACGACCCATAGGCAAGTCAAAGGCCATGGGGCCCTAAACACCAGCGCTGACAGGATAAAGAGTGCAGCTAAGTCACCCGCCGGAGTGGCTGTTGATGCAAGGGGTGGGCAAGTCCACCTCTCTTTCCTTCATCGAAAAAGGCTTCTAATCACACACAATCACACAATCACACAATAAGGGCAAAGACGCCAACCATACTAGATTTATATGGAACCTGAAAGTATCGTTGTATACTTTCTTGCACAGATTTAGAAGTTATGGCGAAGGGATAGCCTGGAAAGCGAAGGATGCCAAGAAGCAGCTAAAGCAAATGAACGTATAAGTTCTAGAACTGCGGTCCTTTGCCAGCTACAACCATAGCGGCCGATAAGCTTTATAAAAAATGCATGCACTCCCATGCAGAACATACAATATTCAATGTAAATGTTATCGGAGTTTTGGTGAATAGCAATAAACACCGAAGGGATGCAGAACAGGATGGGCATCTGCAACAATTCAGCAACAACAGTTCTTAGTTGATAGGGGTCAAAATCAAGAACTTTAGCAACATTTCGAGAATCATCCCTAAAAAACTCTTGTGTAATCAAGGCCTCACTTTGCCATAGATAATAAAGATAGAATATTGCAAAAAAGGAAGGTAACTGAGCATACTGGTTGTAGACAATTGAAAGACGATTGATAATGCGCTCAGGAAGGCCATAGGTATGAGTAAGGATTCCACAACCTTCAGATTCCTTGTCGCAGAATTCTTCAAAAGCATTTGCTATCGACGCAATAGATACGGGAATACTAACAATTGCCAAAGATGTTAGATCAGCGTGAGAAACCCAACAATGCTGGGGGAAAATAAGTTTTCTAGCAGGAGGATCTAGATTGATCTCTCGAAATTTATCTACGCGAATAAAAAGACCACAGATAGGTTCAAACAATTGATGGATCAATGCCGCTTGACTATGAGAGCCAAAGAGGCTTTGTATGCTAAATATGTCTTTATTGATAGAGAAAAAATGGGTCGCGATAGATTCTTGGTGCGATATAAATTGCGATTTGAGAGTTCCAATATCTATGTTTGGCTCATTGAGGAGAATACTAGATAGATAGAACAGGTTTAGAGGAGGTAGCCAATCATCATCGCCCTGAAAAACCATGTATTTAGTCGAACACAAATTCGCCAAATTCTGGAGGTTAGATCCAAAGTTTGTGCCAGTAAGATTTTTATAAAAAAAGACTGGCAAATCAGCGAACTCTCTAACAACAGGAAGATAGCCTTTGCTTGAACCATTAATCGAAACTATTATACTAAACCATTGATCACTTTTAGAACCTAGTGCGAATTTCAAGGCTCGTAAAACACGCCTAAGGCGATAGGGCCTATTATATGAAGGGATTCCTAAAGTGAGTAGTTTTTTTTGTGGGGTAGCAACATTAACGCCAAATGATAAATATTCGGCATATGATTTTGGCGCATTTCTCAATATCTCTGTATTTAGAATGTGCGCCGAAAAAGGATGCTTACTCATAAAAAACATTCAATGGAAGACCTACTATTTCTGGTATATCTACGGCGCGAGTATGAATAGGAGGAGTGACAATAATTTGACCGCGAGCATTCTCTTGGCGCCAAATTTGACTAGCAAAATTAATGAGCGTAGTTCCCACACCGCTGCATATGTTCTCGACACGAGGATATCTAGTGTGCTTATCATCTAAGATTGAAATTAGTGACTCAACAATATGATGCGCTGCCTGACTAGCGTGCATAAAGTCTCGTATTAAATTAGGTTGATTAATCTCAAAATTTTCACCGGTTCTAGCCTTCTGTAGCAACAGCGGAAATAAACGGGAGGGGTGCTCTCCCCTGCCATAAACTTGAAAAAGCCTTGAATAGATTAAATTAACAGAGTATTCTCTTGCCCAATCTAATGACAGTATACAGAATGCAGCCTTAGAGCTTGGGTAGCTGCCTACGGGAGCAAGTCTAGAAAGTGGGTGCAGCGGGGTCTCATTTTTTGCTGTGAGCCCAAATTCGAAACAGGTTCCAATAGCAAGAATGTTTCTCACTCCACAAGTGTAAGCTAGCTGCAGGAGACGCATGTTTAACATGACGTTCTGCATTGTACATTGTGAATGGGTATCATAGGGCTGACAGGAAGAATAAGTACCTAAAAGTAATAAAGCCGAAGAAGAACGGAGCGCATCCTCAAGCAAAGAGATAGGTTCTGAGTCATTGGCTTCAGTTGTCATAAAAGTATTGTTCCCGGAAAAGAGGGGAATGGGGATAATATTTTCGTGGTACCGTGAGATAACATCGCAAACGTATTTCCCGAGAAATCCGCGGGTGCCTGTTATGGTTACATTATGCATTAATTATTAAGCGTTTAAACATGGTGTCTCTCCGTGACCGAAGGAGCGAGAGCTGATGAAGCTCTTCAAGATTAGCAAAATCAAAGGGTAGGCTGAACATGTCAAAACCCTTGTCATCAGCCTGGGAGTATGACGCTGAAGATATATATAAACAAACCGATTCTTCTAGTGCAATAAAACCATGGCAATGACGACCGTCACCAGGGATAATTGCAGAGACCCCAACACACACCCACCCACACACCCCCC